>JAFLJW010000046.1 GCA_022712815.1 Pseudodesulfovibrio sp.
TTGATACAGGGCGACCTCGGTCACGAGATCGATAATGCACAATACGCCGAGCAGTGCGCCATACCGCTGGAAATCAGCCCGGTTCGGCATACCGAAGGTCTTGATCCACAGGGCGCAGAACAGAATGAAAATCAGGGGCATGGCCTCTGATATGTACGGAGTATATGATTCAAACTGTCGGAAGATGTCGTGGGTATACAGGACCAGAATAGTGATCAGAACCATAAACAGGGCAACTTCAAAGACAAAGCGTTTCCTGACCGGAACGCCTGATGTTCGGTAGAGCATGGCGTGCATGGTGCCCAGCCCTGCAAGGAGCATCCACGGCAGCGCAGGCGATATCTCAGGCGATGAACCAAGGAAGCTGGTTAAAGCCAGACCTAGCGGGACCGCAGCATAAGCGACCATAAGGGGGATGGTCGCTAATCTGGACGTGCTTCTGGATGTGTTTTGTGGATTCACCATACGGACCGTCAGTTACCCTTTTGAGGCAGGCAGGTAAAGGCAGACTGCCTAAAACGAGTTATTAGACGAACAGCCACTTGGACAAAGTTTGATTTTTTTAATTATTTCAGTATGCGGTTTTCTATCTTTCTGCTTTTGTTGAAGTTTTTTAGACGACAGGCCCTTGATATAAACTCCTGAAATAATTAAATTAATAATGTGAGGAGGAGAACCCTTTCGCAACCTCCCTAAATGTTTTGAAAATATTGTCCGATAGGAAATAATAGTGTACGGTGACAGTTCGTTACCGGATCAGTGGGATGAGGATGGTTAACGAAATTCAGTGGGGGTGACCATGAAACGGGTCGCAAAGACCGCTTTGAGGAAAGCGGTCATCAATACGGTTGCGGTGATGTTTTTCTTTGCCTTCCTGCCGGGCTGCGCGGTTGTGGGACCGCTCTTAAGCGTGGGTGGAATGGTCGGATTTGCACCGCTCCAATATGTATCGACGGCGTATACCGTTGGCGAGTTTTCCTATGCGTATGCCGCCAATGATCAGGACCCCGGCGAGCTTATTGAGGAAAAAATCGATAATGTCCTGACCGGCAAGTTTCTTGAATTACCGGATTATTTGATGCCAGACAGCGATGGGCCTGACGGAAAGACAAAGATAATGCTGACTCAGGCCCAGGCAGAAGACCTCGAAAAACAGATCAACCTGTCTGCCAATGCCCGGCAGAAGCGGATCGCCACCGTGCTTGGTCACCGCAATTTGCAGTTCAAACGGCTTGAGCTGAGGCGCATGGCGTTTTTCAAGGCCCGGAGCAACGACACCCTTTCCCTTCGCCAGACAGCTATGGCAAGCCCTCCGGATTTGTTTCAGGGCGCAGTTGATGAGGTTTCGCTGGACTAAACTTTGAGCAGATAAATAATATTCAAGGGACGCTGTGATGGCGTCCCTTTTTTTGTTTCCCTTGACGGTCGGCTCGGAAGAGGAGATAAAGTAGGATAACTCTGTAAAAAAATAGGAGATACCATGAAACGCATTGTATTGATCATGACCTTTGCGGTTGCAACCATGCTGCTTTCGGGATTTGCCTTTGCCGCTGACACTCCCGAGTTGCGAGGCACTTGGCGCGGACCGTTCATCACCCAGACCCCCAGTGAATTGGGGGAAGGGACAGCCGCATATGTCATCAATGTGCAAAACGGCCCGATGTTCGCCGGATACAAATTGTGGTTCAACAAGAAAAATGTCCTGGTTCAGGAAAAGTTTGCCGGTATTTATGACAACGGCCAACTCTTTTTCGGCGAAGGCAAGGACGGCTACGGCTACGGGTATCTGACCAGCAAGCAGAATATGGCCATCAATTATGTGGAACAAGGCTCCACGGTGAAAGCGATTCTCTACAAGCTGGAGCGCGTCCACTTTACCACCGGTTTTGTGGAGATCGACAAGGACGGCAATAATATCATCATGACTGCGGAAATTACCAATCACTATCCGCTCAATGCCAAGCGTATCATGGAAGAAGCTGATGCCAACAAGGACGGCAAGCTGACCAAGAAGGAATGGGAGGCCTGGAAAAAGGCCAATACCCGGGAATAGAGAATAGCAACCTGAGGTCGCCGTAAGGCTGCCTCAGGTTGCTGATACTGGTTTGATTACGGTATTAAGTGATTTGTTGCCGAGCATTCCTCCCTATGCCATTACCTCCGCCAGTCGCTCCCGGTAGTGAGCCACGTGCAAATTCATGTGGTCATAATAATCCGCCATCAGGAATTTGAGGGGCTGCGGCCCTTCATCCCTGATCCAGCTGTGTTGGAGTGCTTCCTGCGGCGCGGTTGAGCAGAGGTGAAGTATGAGCTTGTTGTAACTGGTCCAGAGAGCGGCGATATCTTCGAACCCAACTGCGTCATATTTCTGAGCGTCCACCCATGGCTCTGCCGTATAAGCTGGGAATCCTTCAAGGTCGGCCAACAGGAGGCGGGCGAATCGCTGATGGTTGTTGCTGGCCGAATCGATCAGATGCCCCACAATTTCGGTCAGGGTCCAGGCGTCCGGACGGATGCGGGTGTGCGCGGCTTCTGCCGGAGTCTTGTCCAATAAATCCTGAAAGGCCGAGAGGATCGTGCGTGCCTTGGCGTTGTCAAACATGTCAGCTTTCTCCGAGTCAAAAATGTGGCAATGGGATTGATGCGGATTTTAATATAGCAATTTTTTGGCCTGCCGGTCCAATTCGATTTGCTGAACCCAGGGCAAGTATTTGGTTATACCGTTGTGAAAAGTGAATTTCTATTTGTCATTGACACTATCCTCCAAAGGAGTTGACACCTATCCATATTCCGGTTTGACTAGCCACCCGAATTTCATTCAAGGAGTATCTCGATGCGAAGTAAGAAAATGACTGGTGGATTGGAAAAGGCCCCGCACCGTTCGCTGTTGTACGCGACCGGCATGTCCAGAGAAGAACTGGACCGGCCTCTGATCGGTGTCTGCAATGCCGCCAATGAAATAATTCCCGGCCATGTCCATCTGGATACCATTACCCAGGCAGTCAAGGATGGCATCCGCATGGCAGGCGGCGTTCCCATGGAATTCCCGGCCATCGGCGTATGTGACGGGTTGGCCATGAACCACGAGGGCATGAAAATGTCACTTCCCAGCCGCGAGATCATTGCCGATTCGGTTGAGATCATGGCTACCGCCCATCCCTTTGATGCCATCGTCTGCATCCCCAACTGTGACAAGATCGTCCCTGGCATGCTCATGGCGATCTTGCGCCTGAACATCCCGGCGGTGGTCGTGTCCGGCGGTCCCATGCTGGCCGGTCGCAAAAAGACCGCTGATTTGATTACTCTTTTCGAGGGCGTGGGCAAGGTGAAAGCCGGAACCATGACCGAGGACGAACTGGCCGATCTCGAACAATCCGCCTGCCCGACCTGCGGGTCGTGTGCCGGTATGTTCACGGCCAACTCAATGAACTGTCTGTCCGAATCCATCGGTCTGGCCCTGCCCGGCAATGGCACGATCCCGGCGGTCATGTCCGCCCGTGTGCGCCTTGCCAA
>JAFLJW010000047.1 GCA_022712815.1 Pseudodesulfovibrio sp.
AAAAAGTCAGCCCCGAAGCGTATTCCTATACGTGAGGGTCTGACCTCCTCGTATTTTCTTAGAGCAAACAAGAAAGTTCTTCCTCTCGCTCAGAGTGCTGTCGCACTCTGGCAGGCTGTTGAGAATGGTGTGAGTGCTAGGCGCAAGAAAAAGTCAGCCCCGAAGCGTATTCCTATACGTGAGGGTCTGACTTTTTCGCAGCAACGACGCAATCGCGCCATTCTCAACAGCCTGCCGTTAGCCGGCTTTGGCGGCTAGTTCTTCGAGGCGTTGTGCGAGGTCGGCCAACGCTTTGATGGCACTGATCGACTCGCGCATATCTTCCGCTGTCTGGTTGGATATCTTGTTGACCTCGGAAATCGCGTCCATGATCTCCTCACTGGTGGCCGATTGTTCTTCGGATGCGGTGGCGATGGAGTGGACCTGTTGGGTGGTGCCCTCAACGAGCTGGACAATAGATTCCAGTGCCTCGCCGGAATGACCGGCCAGTTCCGTGGCCTCTTCAACCGCTTCGGCTGCGCTGTCCATGCCGTTTATATTCTTGCGGGCCACGGACTTGATGGAATCGATGGCATCGGCGACATCCTTGGTGGCGGTCATGGTTTTTTCGGCCAGCTTGCGAACTTCGTCCGCGACAACGGCGAAACCGCGTCCGGCTTCGCCTGCGCGGGCAGCCTCGATGGCGGCATTGAGGGCGAGCAGGTTGGTCTGATCCGCTATGTCATTGATGACGCCGATGATGGCCCCGATGGATTCGGTGTGTGCGGCCAGATTGCTCATGTTTTTCTTGAGGGTGTCAGCGCGTTTGCTGACGGATGAAATTGCTCCGATCGCCTGTTCGACCACACTCGCACCTTCAACGGCCTTGCCGCGTGTTTGCTCGGCAAGCTCGGCGGCACCACTGGCATTCTTTGCCACATCCAGCACAGTGGCGTTCATCTGCTCCATGGCCGAGGCTGTTTCCGAGGTCCGTTCCCGTTGGGTCTGTGCGCCTTCGGATATGGTCTGGATACGGGCGGTCAGTTTTTCGGTGGACCCCACCAGTTCCTGAGCCGCATTGTTGATTTCAATTCCGACATTGCGGATCATTTTGAGATTTGCTTCGGCTTCGGCCTCGCGTTTGATAATCATGGTTACATCGCGTGCCACTACTAGACGGCCAAGGCTTTTACCCTGTTTGTCAGTGACATCCTTGACTATTTCATCGATAATCACTTCTTCTCCGCCTTTGATGCATGTGACGTATTCACCGGAGGATGGCTGGTTTTCAGCGCGAACAAGCACTTTTGATTCGTCCATCCCCTGAAGGTCCTTGATATGAATCCCGGCATAATTGGCGGCCCCGATGTTGCCAAACGCTACCTTGCCGTCTTTGCCAAGGAATATCGGGTCTGGAACGGCATCGAGTACAGCCCGGTTGAGGGCGAGCATGGATTCGATATCGGCGAGCAGTTTGTCGAAAGTGGATGTGAGAGCACCTACTTCGTCTGTGCGGCCATCGTGGATGCGGCGGGAAAAATCACGGTTTTGCTCGATGTCGGTCATGGTCTGGGACAGGCTGTCGATAGTCGAGGTTTGCGACCGCTGGATCAGGACCGCCCCTACGATGACTGCCGAGAGTAGCAGAAATGAAGCAACGAGAAAAATGAGCTGGAACCTACTCGCCTGGGCCATTTCGCGGTGAGCTGCCTCGCTGATGGCTGCGGACCGTTCAGTCAGGATTTTGAACGCCTCGAAAGCGGGTGTGTCATTGATTTTAACCATTTTGTCGATTTCGGCTGGTGTGGAACCATTGGCCCACAAGCCTTGCACGACAGAGGCTTGTTCAGTGTAGGAGTGCATGACGGATTTGATGATATCAAGTGTCTTGCTTTCTTCTTCCGTCAGGTTGAGTGTTTTATATTTTTTTATGGTGACATTCAGCATATCGCTATCTTTTGCGATACGACCAATATATTTGTCTTGACCTCTCAGGACATAATTCTTGAAATTGTGGATGATGCCGCCATATCCGAATTCCGCCTTGATATCGGACAAGAGTACTTCGCGCATCTCGGCCTGGGAAGCGTGTTCCCAGGTGGAGTTGATCTTATCCATGGACCAGAATTGAGCGGTGCCGGAAAAGATTATTGCCGCCATGCCTACCACAGTAACGATGAGAGTTTTTTGCTTGAGTGTCATCTGTTTGTGTCCGTTGTGTTCGGGAGCCGGCATTTGCAGGCCCTCAAATTAGTGGTATTGTTTTGTTGTATGGTTTCCATGCCCGGAATTATCATTATTTGGGCAAGTATATAAATTCTTACTATAAGGAGCGATTCCGTGCAATGATTTTGCTTGAGCTGTCATGTCTGCCGAGGCACGATGCGTAAGAATAGATACTGCAACCATAACGGAACGCTTGCCTTTTAACGAGGTCTCGGCTAGAAAATTTTTCCGGCATATGTGCCGGGCGTGGCCCCGTAGCTCAGGTGGATAGAGCACCAGATTCCTAATCTGGGTGTCGCAAGTTCGAATCTTGCCGGGGTCACCATATTTTACAGGGAGTTATGACGCATTGCGTTGTAGCTCCCTGTCTTTTTTAAGGGTTCATCCGTGTCACAGCGTACTTCTTCAAAAAAAATGCCGCACAGAGTTGCCTCTCTATCTTCAGTGAATATGAGTATGAATATGGAAAGAGCAGAAAAGAGGGAAGAAAAGTCAAATAAAGAAGATGCCTAAAGGCAGCCCTCCCCGGGCGGGGTACTTTTTGGCTGAGCCGCCCCAAAAAGGACCAAAAAGCTCGGCTTTCCAGACTTGGCCGCAGGGTGCTTTGGTCAAGAATCCGATCCAAGAGGAATCGCTCCC
>JAFLJW010000258.1 GCA_022712815.1 Pseudodesulfovibrio sp.
TGCCTTCCAAAAATTCAAGAAAAGCACCACCACCAGTGGAAATGTAGGAAATGTTGTCCGCGACAGCGTATTTTTCTATAGCAGCCAAGGTGTCCCCACCCCCGGCAATGGAATAAGCAGGACTTTCTGCTATGGACATCGAGATATCCATTGTTCCCTGCCCGAATTGGTCGAACTCGAAGACCCCAACTGGCCCATTCCAGACAATTGTCCCTGCCTTCTCCAAAATTCTGGAGTACAACGAAGAGGTCTTGGGGCCGATATCCATGATCATTTCATTTGCGCCAATGTGATTTATTGACCGAATTATTGGCACAGCAAATTCCGAAAACTCCCTGGCGCAAACAGCGTCCAGCGGGATTGGTATCTCGACATCAGCCTTCACGGCCTCATCCATCAATTCCCGTGTGGCTTCCACCAAATCCGGTTCAAAGAGCGAAGAACAGACATCAAAGCCTGCCGCTGCGATGAAATTGTTAGCGATACCTCCGCCGACAATAAGTTTATCCACCTTTGAAAGAAGCGATTTGAGGACAGTGAGCTTTGTCGAAACCTTGGACCCACCCACGACCGCCACAATCGGGGCTTCCGGAGCTTCAAAACCATGCTCCAATGCATTCAATTCTCTTGTGAGGAGAGGACCGGCACATGCTTTCGGAGCGTACTTTGCAACAGCGTGAGTGGACGCCTGGACCCGATGGGCCGCCCCAAATGCATCCATGACGAAAACATCGCATAAAGCAGCCATTGCTTTACCAAGTTCCGGGTCGTTATTCCGCTCACCGGGCAAAAATCTAACATTTTCAACCAGAACAATTTCACTGGGTTGAACATTCAAACCGCCTATCCAGTCCCGCTCAAAACGCACAACGGTACCAAGAAGCCCAGATAACCTGTCAACGACAGATTCAAGGGATAAGTCGGGATCAAAGATACCTTCGGTCGGTCGTCCCATATGGGACATGAGGATCACCTTCGCGCCACGGTTCAATGCCGCTCGAATGGACGGCAGTGCCGCACGCAACCGTCTGTCATTCGCAATTTTACCATTGCTAATCGGGACATTGAAATCTTCCCGGATCAACACTCTTTTCCCTTGCAAGTCGAGTTCTGCCATTTTCAACATTTGATTTTCCCTCCCTCATATTGATTGCTTAGAGGTCAGGCGACTATGTTTTCCTACCCATCACCTGTTCAGCAAGATTGATCACATTGTCGGCAGTAAAGCCGAAGTAATTGAAAAGCACATTGCCAGGAGCAGATTCTCCAAAGCGATCAAGGCCCAGAACAGCACCGTGAAGCCCAACGTATCGGTACCAACAAGCGGTTACGCCAGCTTCCACAGCGACACGAGCAGTTACATGCGGTGGCAGAACATCGTTTTGGTAGGCCTGATCCTGCCGCTCAAAGGCTTCAACGCACGGCATGGAAACAACTCTGATTTGTTTTCCTTGAGACTCAAGAGTCATGGCGGCTTCCATTGCCAAAGAGACTTCGGAGCCTGTAGCGATCAAGATGGCATCTGGCGTTTCATCACACTGACGGAGGATATAACCACCCCGTGATATCTGGGCCAACGTCTCCGCCGATCGAATCTGATGAGGGAGATTTTGGCGAGACTTGACCAAGGTAGACGGTCCGTCATCACGTTTGACTGCTTGCACCCATGACACGGATGCTTCGACAGCATCACAAGGCCGCCATACATCCATATTGGGGATAAGCCGAAGAGATGCTACGTGTTCCACAGGCTGATGCGTTGGCCCATCCTCGCCGACTCCAATTGAATCGTGGGTCATGACATACAGGACTTTTAGCCCCATCAAGGCCGACATACGCATGGCGTTGCGTGCATAATCGGAGAAAACCAGGAATGTGCCGCCGTAAGGGATAAAACCGCCATGCAAAGACATGCCATTCATCATGGCAGACATGGCAAACTCGCGGACACCGTAATTCATGTAGTTGCCATCCCAATTGGCCGGTGAAGCCACCCGGGAACCGGACCAACGGGTCAGGTTCGACCCGGCAAGGTCTGCCGAGCCGCCGAAGAATTCCGGCAGGACAGGAGCAAGTCCCTCAATGGCATTCTGAGAGGCCTTGCGAGTGGCAAGGTTCTCTGCTTCCGCATCTACAGAGTCGATGAAGTTTGATGCATGAGTTGCGAAATCGTCAGGCAGATCACCACTCATGCGGCGGTTGAAATCACTCGCCAATTGCGGATAGGCCTTTTCGTATTCCATGAAAATGGCTTTCCACCGATCTTCGGCCATGAAGCCATCGCCTATTGCGGTCCAATCCGAGTACACAGATTTCGGAATTTCGAATGGAGCGTAGGGCCAATTCATGTTTTTCCGTGCACAGGCAATTTCTTCATCGCCAAGTGGCGATCCGTGACATTTCTCGGAACCACAGACATTTGGAGCACCTTGTCCGATAACTGTCTTGCAACAGATCATGCTTGGTCTCTCAGTCTCGGCCCGAGCCTCCTCGATGGCTGCCTTGATGGCGTCCGCATCGTGTCCATCAACATCAGCCACCACATGCCAGCCATAGGATTCAAAGCGTCCCGGAGTGTCATCGGTAAACCAACCATCGACGCAACCATCAATCGAGATGCCGTTGTCGTCATAAAATGCAACGAGCTTGCCCAACTTCAGCGTTCCGGCCAATGAGCACGCCTCATGTGAAATTCCTTCCATCATGCATCCGTCACCCATGAATACGTAGGTGTGGTGATCCATGATGGTATACCCCTCGCGATTGTATTGGGCGGCAAGAACTTTCTCAGCTACTGCCATACCGACAGCGCAGGCGATGCCTTGCCCAAGAGGCCCGGAGGTGGATTCAACACCAGATGTCATTCCACGCTCCGGATGTCCCGGGGTCCTAGAGTGAAGTTGCCTGAATTGCTTGATGTCATCGATGGTGACATCATAACCACTCAGATGGAGCAGTGAGTAAAGAAGCATAGAGCCATGTCCGTTGGAAAGGATGAACCGGTCGCGGTTGGCCCAATCGGGATTGGCCGGATTGTGGACCAGATAGTCATTCCACAGCACTTCGGCGATGTCGGCCATTCCGAGCGGTGCACCGGGATGTCCCGATTTGGATTTTTGGATGGCATCCATGCTCAGGGCACGAATGGCGTTGGCAAGTTCCTTACGTTCAGACATAATATCTCCCTTCGATGATTTGGTTGATCGGTTAAAGAATCCGGGAATAAACCCGCTCATACACTCCACAGAGCCGCATAGCGGTGCTGTTGGACAGGCCGCAGCTTTTCAGGCGGCAAAAAACATGCAGTGGGTTCATGTAATGTCTCAATTTTTCTTTCATGATGACCTCCCGTCGTAACAATTAACGATATGACATCATCAAAAGGCATGCCGCCACAGAACCAGCACGAGTGTGTCGGAATAAATGTAGGTATTACGGGGTCTTAACAGGGGATAGACAGAAGGCAACGCCAAAAAGGATGTGCCAAGCCTGACTCAGGCTCGGTGGCGTTAGCCCCATGCTGAGCCGAGAGTGGCACAATGGAGAGGTGTGTTACTTGGAGAAAAAATTTATGTAGGCGAGAAAGTCGTCCAGATCGTCGGAAGGAAGAGCCGAGCCAAGGAGGACGCCGGAAATCCACCCGGCATTGTGAGG
>JAFLJW010000413.1 GCA_022712815.1 Pseudodesulfovibrio sp.
GATCACTTTGAAAAACGCCACCTATTTCAAGGAAAAGAAGGTCCTTCGGATCGAAACCGAGATGGACAACGGCAAAAAGGTTTTCCTCAGCCTGACATATATCGTCTACACCCGAACCGGCATGTTGACTTTTGTGGGTTACATGGACCCGATTGACATTCAGGCAAAGCTGACCATCGACAAGGCTGTGCTCTCGCTCTATCTCGATGATGATGTGCGATATTGACATGACAAGTTCGGCCCGGATACAGAGTGAGAGCAACAGGGAAACAATTGTCCCTGCCGCGCAAGTTTTTGTTCGGCATACGGATGGTTCAGGTGCAAAAGCGATACAGGCCGGGATTTTCCGGCAGGCACGCCCTTTGCTTTAATTGATTTCGGAGGCCGTATTTGAAAATATTGATCGTGTCCCTGTCTTTGCTGTTCCTGATTTCGACATCTGCCGTGGCTGGTCCTTACGATCCGCTTGGAGGTGGTGTGCTTGTGGCCTCTGCTCAAAGAACAGGGCGGAAATCAGCTCCCGGCACGGTGATCATCAAGGGCAAGGGCGGCAAGGTGACGGATGTGGAGCAAAAGCCGGATAATGGAAAGAAAAAGAAAAAGAAGAAAAACGCGAAAGGCGATTAATTCCCTGCATGCAATAAAAACGATTTATCCGGTCTGGACTGTTTTCCCGAGAATTTCCTTAACGCAGCAGCAGGTATTTTTTCAAGAGTCTGCTAATTGGTCGCAGGCGCAACCCGCTGGGCGAGACCGCCTGCGGAAAAAATCATGGTGCCAAGGTCTCCGAATGTGGTGGCCTGACGCACGGTCAATTCAAGCGGATCGCTGAATCCGACCTTGAATGCAGCTCCTGCTTCCAGAGGCATCTTGTCAGCCGTGGTCACGAGTTTCTCCCCGGGGCCATTGCTCCAGGCTGCCTCGAGGGTGTAGTCGCCTTCGGGCAACCGGTAATTGCCGCCGGATGTCCATGGAATGAGCAGCGACTGGCCATGCCTGTCGGCCAGCCTGAGGGCATAGACCGTGCGGGGTTCGATATCGACATAGAACGTGGCGCGTGATGCACCCGGAGTTTCCCGGACTACCCTGAAGCGAATCGCTCCCGGCCTGTCAGACGACATCCCGTATCTGCTTATGAAATTATCGGGATCAAGGATAATCTCCCACCCCATGTCCTGACCGTTGTTGGCCCAGGGAATCGCCACGAACCCCTTGAAATTGACTATTTCCTTGTAATTGCTGCCCCACAGTCCTTCCAGAATAAGCTGGTCGCCCACAACTGTTCTGAGAACTTCGCCGTCACGAACAAACACAGGTTTTCCATTGAGCCAGCACACGAACACCGGCTTGTCTCCACCGGGCGAGCTGGGCATCTTGCCGGTCCAGTGAACCTGAACCTTGGCAATCCGTTTGCCGTCAGAGCGGAGTTCCAGTTCCGAGAACGGCTCCAACACCATGCGCCGGGCCTTGATCAGATTGACACCAGGGCGATCCGAGGCGAACAGGGCCAGTTCGGGCGCGAATTCACTCGGGCCGGATGATATTTGTTTTACATCCAGAGTCGCTCCGGGCGCGAGACTGATAACGCCTTTATGGATCAGGGGTCTGCCGTTGATGCTGACCTGCACTCCCTTCCGGGCGTACGCCTTGACATCTTCGTCACTGAACTTAGGCGGCGTGACACTGACACCGAGTCGCTGAAGCAACATGACCGTGGCAGACAGTTGTTGGCGCACTTTCCAGCCGATCTGCCGAATGCTCTTGCTGACCTCCACGGCCATGGCCGGGATACCGTGCTCCGCCAGAGCATAGCAGGTCAGAGATTTACGCATCTCCGGGTAGCTGGTTCCCTTGTCAAAAGTCTTGGTATTGAAAAGTTTGAACTGGTAGTCGCTGGAGCCGATGTGTTCGTTGAGTTCAGTCAGCACGCTATTGACCGTATGGGCCAGATCAATCTTGTCGTAGACCAGCGTGTCCACGATGATGGACTGCCCGTACCGTTTGGGATTGCGCAGGGAATTGATGTAGATGGGGTCATAAAAGCCGCTGCCCTCATGCAAATGAATGAAAGCATCAGACTGGGCAAGAAGAAAACGAATGACGCGGGCCACACGATCTTCATAAAAACGATTGTAATTCTGGTCAAAACGTCGGTTCATGTCCACGTTGATTTGCCGCTTTCGCAAATTGATGGACGGGACGTTGGCTCTGGGCAGGATGATGACATTGCCGCGCGTGATTCTGGCCCGGGTCAAAAGCTGGGCCGTGACAAACCCGGCGGTCTCGTCACCTTGAATACCACCCTGAACCATTATGGTCGGTCCTGGCAGCTCTCCTTCAAGATAGACTACCCGAAGCGGGTATTGGGTGCCGGAAAAAAAGGAATGTTCCCATGACCCTGCCCTGGCGTTGGTCGTGACAACTGCCACGATCAGGCAAAGCCAAAACATGGTAGAAAGGATACGTTTTAACAGCACATCATCTCCTCATGACTGCCAACAACAGATATTGTCGGGTTGGCTGGAAAGGTGCGCGTGCAAGGCACAAAAAAAACCAGGTCCGAAGCGTATTCTCCCACGCGAGAATCTGGCCTTTATCGTCAACCTGACGCTAAGACAGAATGTGGTAGAAAGGATATGTCTCGGCAAAAATGACATTGCCATCCTTTCCCTTGATTTCCAGGCGCAATCCGAAAAGGTCCGTATCCTCCAGCCCATCGGGCAGAAGGAAGGACGTCTGGATACGCTTGAAGCGCTGAATCTGGAATGCCAGATCCCGCTTGTTGATATCGACGGACACAGCCATGCCATCTTTCTTGATAAAAGAAAGGCCAGCCTGACCGGCCATGGATTTGGAGGCTTGCAGATTGTTCAACTCGAAGCTGATACTGATTTTACGCTTGACGATCTTGGCCTGCATGTTCTCCACACCGACCTGCCGACTGTCAACACGAGTAAAAATCTTGTTGAGATCGATCTTTTCCTGCTGTTCCACCTCGGCGGTGGTTGTGGTGGCGGCGGAAAGAAGGGATTGCAGTTCGTTGGGATCGTAGGACTGAAGAATCTTTTCCATATTCCCAAGTCGTTCCAGACGGACCTCGGCGTCCACAAGACGCTGCTCCAGATCTTTGTTGTCGCTCTGCAAATCCGTATTGATCGTGAATCCGCGTACTCCCATGTAGATGCCGCCTGCGGCGCATAAAAAAAGGAACACCTGGCTGAAAAGAAACATCTTGAGCCAGAACGGACTGACGCGATACCGGGTTACATCCCGGTCATCACGCATGAAAAGTACACTATATTTCGAATCGCTCATCTACTCCGTCTCCACTGCTCGCTGTCGATTTTCCATGTGCTGCCATCCGGGGTCAGAACCATTGTCTTGAGACCGACATCGGAATATCCACTCGTATCCTTGAAAGTCTGTAAAAAAACCACTTGAAGCCCCTTCGGGTGGAAGGATACCTTCATTCCATCAACCCCCACGTTAGCAGGAGGAGCCTTTGCCCACAATGCCTTTTTGTAATCAGCTATACGTGTCGCACCCCTTCGAGTGCCCTGCACTGCCTGCGAGGCATAGAGGTTTTTATAGGCTTTTACATCAGCGGCAAGCCAGGCAGAACGCCACGTTTCGACAAGTTCCCGGACTTCATCAGCCTTGGTTGCCAGATATTTGGATTCCAGATTTTGAGTGGCAGGAACGTACTCACGGCCTGCAATCCGCCATTGACCGACAGCGTCCTTCTTCCAGTAAAATCGTTTGCCCGTGGTCGAAACCTTGCCGGGCGTGCGGTAGTACTGGTCAAACCACGTCACCCAGTAATCTGGGCCGGGAATGGCGTGGACATTGTCCACCATAACATGAATCCATGGCTTTGCAGCAAAAATATTCTTCTTGTTCTGGATAAACCCATCAAAGCTGCGTCCTTCGGACAGGGTCATCAGTTTTGGGTCATAATGCTCGAAAAAGGCTTTATCACGGTTTTGCCAATTGGAAGCCCAGCTTTCAAGCTCCCTGGTCAGAGTCGTGATCACCTCGTCGTTCTTACCTGTTTTCTGGGTCCATTCCAGATCACTGGCAATGACTACAGGCGTACCAAAAACTATCTCACCCGCCATATCGCGCATGTCAGACACCTTGAGTGCCACACAGCCACGGGTGTCCCGCGGAACAAAGGTCTTGCCCCGGCCATGTATCCAGATGCCACCGCCGGTCTTGCCGTTGATACGATCTATGGGGTTGGGATAATTTAGAGAATAGGCGAGGTCGCCGTAGAGGTCCCAGTCGAGCTTGCGATTGATGCGGGAGCCGACGAAGTACACACCTTCCGGGGTACGCAAGTCGCCTTCCACGGACTTGTCGCCGATGGACTGGCCTGTGGTACAGGGGAAACGTCGTACTTCATGCAGGGGACTCTTGTGTTCCAGCATGATTAACATCTGGGACGCTTTGTCAACGGCAATAATACGCTCAGGACCAAAGGCGTGAGACGACAATATCGGCTCCCAGCCTTCGGCAAGGGCGGTGCTCACGAACATGAGCAATGTAAGGATAATGGCTACACAACGCATGGTAAAAATTCGGTCACTCCTTGCGCTCTTTTTCCCCAACCCCGGCTCTGGCCTTCCCGGCGAGCCAACTTAACTGGCAGCAACGGAAAGCAACTCCTGACGAGTGAAGATCGAATTAAGCTCCAATCCCGCTTCCTTGAGTTTTTCCCGGCCACCTTCTTCCCGATCCAAAACGGCCAGCACACCCACAATGACCAATCCCGCGTCCCGCACGCGTTCAGCCGCTGTGATCAAAGTGCCGCCCGTTGTACACACATCTTCCAGCAGGACGACCTTGTCTCCCTCGCTGAAATTGGCCAGCCCTTCAAGGTACTGGTCCGTGCCATGCCCCTTGGACTTCTTCCGAATGATGAATCCGGGCAAGGGACGCCCCTCAATATGGGAGACGACTGTTACACCGGTTATCAGCGGATCAGCACCAAGGGTCATGCCGCCCACACCTTCAAGGTCGTATTCCTTGAGCATCTCAAAAAACAGACGCCCGATGAGGAACCCACCTTCGGGGTGCAGTGCGGTTTGCTTGCAATCAAAATAGTAATCGCTCTTCTTGCCGGAGGTCAGCGTGAAGTCTCCCTCGCGGTAGGAGAGTTTCAGGAGGAGTTTTGCAAGCCTGGATTTCAACTCATTCATATCTGATTTCCCTCAAAGACACGGCTAAAAACCACATCCTCATATCTCTTGTAATACGAGGGGTCAAAGGCTTCGTCAAGCTCGTTAGCCGCAAGATGTTTATTTATTTCCGCATCCTCGCGGATTTCGTCTTCAAACTGAATCCGTCCTTCCCAGCAGCGCATGGCTACTTTCTGGACCATTACATATGCTTCCTGCCGTTTGAGCCCGGTGGCAATGAGCTTGTTCAGAATCCGCTGCGAATAGAAAAGGCCAAATGATCCCATGAGATTGCGCTTGATATTGTCTTCCTTGACCACCAATCGTTCAAGAACGCCGGACATGCGGTGCAGCATATAGTCGATGAGCGCGGTGGTGTCGGGCATGATGATGCGCTCCACCGAGGAGTGGCTGATATCGCGTTCGTGCCACAAGGCCTGATTTTCCATGGCAGCCATGGAATTGGAGCGGATGATACGTGCCAGACCGCAAAGGTTTTCGGCGGAAATGGGGTTCTTTTTGTGCGGCATGGCCGAGGAACCTTTCTGCCCCTTGGAGAATCCTTCTTCCACTTCCAGAACTTCGGTGCGCTGCAAATGTCTCAGTTCAAGGCCAAGGCGTTCGATGCCGCCAGCGAGTATCGCCATGGAGGTGAAAAACTGCGCGTAGCGGTCACGCTGCACGATCTGGGTGGAGTGCGGGTCGACCTTGAGGCCGAGGATTTTGCAGGCGCGTTCTTCAAGCTCAGGGCTGAGGTGGGCAAAGGTGCCGACTGCGCCGGAGAGCTTGCCGACCCGGATGTTCTCCCGCGCCGCTTCAAAACGTTCCTTGTGGCGCATGAATTCGGCGTAAAAGCCGGTGAATTTCAATCCGTAGGTGGTCGGCTCGGCGTGAATACCGTGGGTCCGGCCCATGCAGAGCAGCCCTTTGTGCTTATGGGCCTTGTCTTTGAGCACGCCCAGAATGCGGTCGATGCCCTCGGAAATTATCGCGCCCGCACGGGCCAGGAGCACGCCGTTGGCAGTGTCCACAATGTCGGACGAGGTGCAACCGAGATGGATATAGCGAGAATTGGGGCCGACTTTTTCTTCCACAGCCGTCAGGAATGCGATGACATCGTGCTTGGTTGTTTCTTCGACCTCCAGAATACGGTCGAGCTCAAAGTCAGCCTTTTCATGGATTTCATCGCAGGCGTCCATGGGGATCTCGCCCATGTCGGCCCACCCTTTTGTGACGGCCAGTTCAACTTCCAGCCAGACCCGGAATTTGTTCTCCAGGGTCCACAACTCTCGCATAGCAGGTCGGGAATACCGTTCAAGCATTGTCTCTCTCGTTTACTAAATAGTGTATCTGGCGATGCAAAAAAGACTCTATGGCAATATGCCATGAAAATTCAAGGCCAAAGCCAAGACATAGAAAAGGCAGCCTTTGCTGCCTTTTCTAAAAAATCATGATGCTGAGTCTGTGGAGGAAGTATCCGATGACTCTTTTTTTGGAGTCGGCGCAGGGTTAGTTCCATCGGAATCGGTCTTGATGGGCTTGGCCTTGTTGTTCCCGCCCTTGGCATTGGCTGCACCCTTGCAGGGAGTGCTTTCGGGTTTCTTTTCACCGTACCCGTCAGCGTACCAGCCAGACCCCTTCAAATGAAAGGAAGAATGGGAAATGAGCCGTTTGGACTGCGCACCACACTCGGGGCATTCCATTTCGATTTCTTCAAACCCAGATTGCCATTCTTCAAATAAAGACTGGCATTTTGGGCATTGATATTCATAAATGGGCATTATAAAACTACCTGAATTTCAATATAAAAAACAGTGAATCGCAAAAAAAGGTTTGCAAACCGTTCATGAAGCCCCGGCTATGAGGCGCAAGAAAAACTGAAGATCGACGCGCAGGAAATACGCGAGAGTTTGAGTTTTTCACGGCGCGAAGCAGCTAGTGCTTCAGGGACGAATTGCTATGCTTTGGCGGCGATGGCTTTCTTGACTGCAACCTTGAGAGCCTTCTTCCGGCGCCGACGTTTACGATCCAATTCTTTCTTACGCTCATGCTTTTTGTGACGTGCCATTGTATGGCCTCCTTGATATTTCAGCCCGGTGGGGCTTTTCTTTCGTGCGAGTCGAGCTTCATATACCGATTAGCCCCGCTTTGTCCACCCCGCAGAGGAGAATTTTTCCTTGACGGGAAGGACCATGATAGACATATTCCCCGGCAGCGACAATCACCTAATGAGGTTACGATAATGATCAGAAGCGTCAGTGTTAAGAATGCGGTCAAGGATGCCATTGAGATTTTTCAGTTCGACCAATGGCTCCGGTTCTACTTTGTCGAGGAAAAGGGCGAAGACAATCTGTGGATCACGATTCCCGACGATGTCATGGCCCAGGTCAAGGAAGATTACCCGGCCCTGCATCGTCTGGCCGATCTCGTGAACGGTGCAAAGACCGACTACACTCGTGCGCAGGAAAATGTCTGTGCCTATGTGGCTGCCCGTCTGGACGGTCAGAAATACGAGGCAACCGTCCTGCCCCAGGTCTTTGACAACGCCACTTTCAAGATTGAGATGTACGTCTTCAACGTCTGGCTCAAGATGCACGAAAAACATCTGGACGAAGAGTACCAGACCTTCAACGGGTGGATGGAAATGTGGGAAGGCTGGAATTCCCTGGATGAAGTCAAGGAATACCGCGCCAAGCTCGTTCAGGGTGGGACCGATCCCGGAACTCCTGTTTGCGCTACAAAACAATAATATCCCCCCATACGATACAAAAGCCCCCTGACCATTTGGTTGCGGGGCTTTTTCTATATGTATCCTTTTTATTTCAGGCTTTTGAAGCTCCGTCTTTCGGGGTAGGGCTTTTCGTGTTAATATACATGAAACAGACATCCCGACAGGAGATACCCTATGACAGTAAATGCAATTCTTCGTGGCATGGCAGGATTTTTTGTTCTGATGAGTCTGGCTCTGGCCCATTATCACTCAGATAATTGGCTCTGGTTCACGGGCTTTATCGGTCTGAATCTTCTTCAGTCCGCGTTCACCGGCTGGTGTCCGGCCATGATGATGTTACGCAAAATGGGTATCAAAGATTGATGCTGTTTGTGGTGCGATTTTCTTAGGGCGTGCGACACCCGTACGGGTAGATGATTTTCCATGCGCATACGGCGGCTGTGGTGCCGATAACCGCGCCGAATAATACGTCAGACGGGTAGTGCCTGAGTGCGAGAACACGGGCAATGCCCACTATTCCGGCCAGTGTCAGGGCGGGGATGCGTAGCCGAGGGAGTATAAATCCCAGTGCAGTCATGCTCGAAAAGATGCGGATGGTATGGCCTGACGGAAAGGAGTGGTACAGGTAATCTCCGGCCATGGGGAAAAATCCATAGATACCACTCTCGAAAAACAGTGGCGGTCTGGCCCGTCCGAACATGTCTTTCAGAACATCGCCAATGAGCATGGCAGCGGCCACTGTCGTGCATATGTAGAGAATGGATTTGGAGCGGTGTGTGAGTCCTTTTTTGAGCCCATCGAATGTACCCAGTAGAAATCCTGCCGCCAGAATTACTTTGAAAAAAATGCTGTTTGCACAAAGCGAGAGCAGTTTTGCCAGTTCGTGCCATGCGGTGTTTCTCAAGGTGTGCGCGGCTTCGGAGACCGGTCGATCTACATATTGATAGAAGATCGCAATGACGGCTGCTGTAAGGACTGCGAAAAAGAGTGATTTGATGAGGTCTTTATTCATGCATGGCCTTCGGAAAATATTATCCGATCTTTTTTCCAATGAATGTTAATAAGCAGCCAAGGATGAGAATGATGGCCGCCCACATGCGTCCGCCGTATATGGCCATGACGATGGCGATGATGACCATTAATCCACCGCAGGCCATGGCAATTCCTCCGTCCATGGTCATTTTTTTTGCCATTTTGTCACTTTTTTGGATGATACGCACGCCGCAGTACTTGCAGCTTTTGGCCTGACGCTTGATGGATTTTCCGCAATTTTGACACTTCATGGGTAGTTATTAGCAAAAAAAAACTATGAGGGGTAGTCTTGGAAGCATGGTTTTCAATGGGGGAGTGGCTGGCTGGTGGTAGCCACCTTTCCGTGGAGCAGTCCTTGTTTGCTTCTTTTCCAACCGCCGGGTTGGTAGAAATGAAGCAAGCATTCGGCAGGCAAAGAAAAAGGGACCTGGATTTTCATCCAGATCCCTGTATTCTCGTGGTGCGCCCGAGAGGATTCGAACCTCTGACCTTTCGGTTCGTAGCCGAATGCTCTATCCAGCTGAGCCACGGGCGCACAAAGGAAGACCTGTTTATGTCGAGGTCACTGAGACGTCAAGCAATATTTTTATGAATTAATCAATTTAGTGATGAATTCACTGTCCAGACCTTGTGTGAGCCGGGCTTTTTTCCCCAGAATCCGAATCAGTACGGTTTCCGGATGTTCAGCGAACTCCCGCATCTGCGGATGCTTCATGAGGTAGAGTTTTTTGATGGCATCGATTGTCTGTTTTTTCTTGATGGGCGAGTTTACTCCCTGAATGGACAGGGCCAGGGCCTCGTCCCGCCTGTCGATGAGCAGGCTGACATGCGGGGATTTCTTGAGGTTCTTATTCTTTTGTGATGTCTTGCGCGACAGAAAATAGAATTTCATGGCCGCATGGTCGGCAAAATAGGTCATGAGAGCGGTGTGTGGTTCAACTCCATCGGAGGTGGCGAGCACGCACATGTCCTTGGCCTGAATCAGATCGTCGATGATTTGCATTTTGTTTTTGCTCATAAAAAAAAATATAGCTCAGGAAATGACGCGCTTCCATTATAATGATCGAACCCCTTTCGCCTTGAGAGTTTTCATGAACCAAACACTTGATGATAAAATTCGCGGGACCGAATCCCTGTTGGCCCGACTGATCGAGACAATCGACCCTGCTGGCGTGCGTGTGGCCTGGACCGGCGGCAAGGATTCCACCGTTGTTCTTTATATCTGGAAGGCTATTCTCGACCATCACGAATCAGGGCCGGTCAGGGCCATCAACCTTGATACCGGATGCAAATTTACTGAAGTCATGGCCTTCCGTGACCGGTTGGCGACAGAGTGGGGCGTTGATCTCCATGTGGCTCAGTCCGATGTCGCCATTGCAGACTACCCTTTGGCCGAAGATACACTCGCCTGTTGTCGTGATCTCAAAATCGAGCCGCTTAAAAAGGCGGTCCGCCATACCGGCACCACCCATCTGCTGACCGGTATCCGGCGTGACGAACACCCTGACCGGGCGGACCGGCAGCCCATGGAAAACCGCAACGACCCAACACATGTCATGGTCAACCCCATCCTTGACTGGACCGAGACGGACATCTGGGCTTTTCATGCCCGTTTTGATCTGCCTCACTGCGAACTTTACGACCAGGGATACCGTTCCCTTGGCTGTCAGCCTTGCACCAAAAAACCGGGCGACGGCGGGGATGAAAGGTCTGGCCGCGACCGGGCAAAGGAACGCTCGCTCAAAACGCTGACCAGCCTTGGATACTTCTGATGATTTTTGAATAATGGTTATCTTTTTTACGGTGTTATGTGTCTGTTTTTTGGGATAAGCCTTGACCTTGCGGTTGATTTTTCTAATTGTCCAAACTTATTAGGTTCAGGGTCAGGGCGAGCGCACGCGGCTTTGGTCAGAGGTGAACCGGATTCCGGGTGCTTGTTGTGATCGTGTCAACCTTTTGAAAAGAGGTCTTCATGCCGACACTGCTGTTACTTCTCATTCTCCTGCCAGCCATAGCTGCTCTGGTCTGCTATTTCGTTCGGTCAAGTGCCGTTCGGACGTTGACCGTTGTTGCCACCGGTATTGTCCTGACGCTTGCATCGTTGGGATTGCTGTCACAGGGGGCGTTTGAACCGCTTGCGGTCGGTTCACTCTTCGGCATCGGCAGCGATCTTCTGATTTCCGTACTGGATTTCGTATTGCTGGGTGTGATTTTTTTCTATGGTGTCAAACACAAGAGTGTGCTGATCCAGGCCTTCACCCTGGCCCAGATCGGGCTTCTGGTATGGTTTGAATCGGTCATGCTCGACCACGCGGCAGTCCCCGCCATTATGGGCGATCAACTGTCCCTGATTCTGGTTTTGGTGATATCCATAATCGGTTCCCTGATCTGTATCTTCGCCATTCCTTACATGAAGGAACATGAGGCGCACCTGAAACTGAAGAAGTCCCGTCAGCCGCAGTTCTTCTTTTTTCTGGTGCTGTTCCTCGGCGCGATGAACGGGTTGGTTCTGTCCAACAATATCCTGTGGATGTACTTCTTCTTCGAGGTCACCACCTTTTGTTCCTTCATACTCATCGGTCACGATGCCACTGAAATCGCTACCAGGAATTCTGTCCGCGCTCTGTGGATGAACGCTTTCGGCGGTTTGGCTTTTGTCGTCGGCATGATGCTGGTTTACATGAAGACCGGAACTGTGGACATCTCAGCCATTCTGGCTGCCGGGCCGCAGGGCGCACTGATGGTGACCGGGATCGGCTTCCTCTGCCTCGCCGGTTTTACCAAGGCCGCTCAGCTTCCGTTCCAGGGCTGGCTGCTCGGGGCCATGGTTGCGCCGACCCCGGTTTCCGCCCTGCTGCATTCCTCCACCATGGTCAAGGCCGGTGTTTTCGTCGTGCTGCGGTTCGCCCCTGCATACACGGGCACCTTCCTGAGTACCGGCGTGGCACTATGCGGAGCCTTTGTTTTTGTTGCCTGCGCTGCCCTGTGTATCGGCCAGTCCAACGGCAAGAAGATTCTGGCCTACTCCACGATTTCGAACCTCGGCCTGATCATCTGCTGTGCGGGCATCAACACTCCGCTGGCACTGACCGCCGCCGTCATGATGATAATCTTCCACGCCATCTCCAAGTCCCTGCTCTTTCTGTGCGTCGGGACCATCGAGCAGGCAATCGGCTCCCGGAATATCGAAGACATGCGCGGCCTGTATGCCAGATTTCCCCGTACCGCGACCATCACCATCATCGGCATCCTGACCATGATTCTGCCGCCGTTCGGTGTTCTGATGGCCAAGTGGATGGCCATAGAAGCCGGTGCAGACACCAATGTCATCGTCATCACCATGCTCGCTCTTGGCTCTGCCCTGACTGTTGTATACTGGGCCAGATGGGGCGGTTCCCTGATGGCTACCCGCGAAGAAGGCGCAGTTCCTGAAAAGCAGGCTGCCCTCATTCGACTGCCGCTGATGGTCTTGTGTATCGGTGCAATCGGCCTCTCCTTTGCGACTCCGTGGATATACAATTCCATGCTGGCCCCCTGGGTCGGCGCGGCTCCGTTCTCCGTGAGTTTGGGCTCTCTGGACTCTGTCACCGGTTCTTTTGCCGTTGTGCCATTGTTCATCGTCCTTGGGCTGGGGCTGCTGTTTGCCGTCAAGGCCGCGTTTGGTGCTGGCAAGGTAAAGATCACGTCTCCCTATCTGGGTGGTGCCAACAGTTCTGAGAACGGAACCTACATTGGCCCCATGAACGGGGAGGTGCCGTTTTCGGCTGGCAACCT
>JAFLJW010000048.1 GCA_022712815.1 Pseudodesulfovibrio sp.
ATGGCAAGGCTGGGCTGGTCATCATCCAGAGCCATTCGCGCCCTGAGATTCAGGCCGAGGAAATTTTCCACCCCTTCGTCCAGCAACATCTTGGCAAGGTGCAACTCTCCCATGCCGTATGCACCCCAGGCCATAAGCGGCGCAGCGAGCAAACCGGATGGCGACGCGGCCATGATCTCGACGGACCGCAGCAGAGCCTCGCGCTGGCCGGTCTGCCATAGATGGAGCAGGATCGGCAGCCGGTTCACATTGGCTTTTTGCGCTTCCATGTACGCTATAAATTCATCGCTGGTGGCGGACCCGGTATCGGGATACGAAATGTTGTCAGGCACCGGCTCTTTGCTGGTGAGTTCAAGTGCGGTGGCTACCCAACGGGCAAACGGAGGGTTACCGGTCTGCTCCGTGATGTCCGAGGCCAGCCGGACCGTCTCTCGTTCAAAGGGGCTAAATATGGAGGCCTGCCGGATCAACGCTGGAGCCAGCCGGGTGAATTCCGGGGGCAGCGGACGGGCTTCAAGGAGATTCCCGGCAATGGAAACGGCCATGTCGGGTGCCAGGTATCCTGACTGGCGGACCATGTTCACGATTTGCGCCACGCGCTGAGTGATAAGCTGCATGGACATATCATAACAAAAAAGGCGAGGTCCGTGGACCCCGCCTTTCAACTAATTCTCAAGTTTTTTTCGCACCTTCTTTGACTGCGAAAATTTCTTCACCTCAATATTGTACTTCTTCACCTTGTAGTTGACGATTCGGTACGAAACGCGAAGGTCACGGGCCGATTGCAGCATGTTGCCGCCGGTCTTTTTCAGGGAATCGACCAGCAGTTCCTGCTCGAACTTGGCTACCGACTCGCCAAAGGAGAGGTTCGTGCCAGTGGCTGAACTCTCTGCGGACTGGAGCGTGGGCGGCAGGTGATAGGTGCGGATGACCTGTTCCTCGCAGAGCAACACTGCCCGTTCCAGGCAGTTTTTCAACTCACGCACATTGCCGGGCCAGTGGTACATGATCAAAAGCTCGATGGCGGGTGTGGAAATGCGTTTGACTTCCTTCCCGTACTCTTCGGTAAAATCCGACAGGAAATATTCTGCCAGAGGCAGGATATCTTCGCGGCGTTCCCTGAGAGGCGGGATGAAGATCGGAAAGACGTTGATTCGGTAATACAGGTCTTCGCGGAACAATCCTTTTTCGAGCAGCTCCTCAAGGGGCTGATGGGTGGCGCAGATCAGGCGGACATCGACCGTGATGGTCTGCTCGCTTCCGACGCGCTGGATTTCCTTTTCCTGAATGGCACGCAGCACCTTGGCCTGAGCATCCAGGGAAAGCTCACCTATTTCGTCGAGGAACAAAGTACCCTGATCCGCGACTTCAAACAGGCCGCGCTTGGTCTGGAAAGCTCCGGTGAATGCGCCCTTCTGATGGCCGAACAGTTCCGACTCGATAAGCTCGGACGGCAGAGCCGCGCAGTTGAGCTTGATCAGCGGCTTGTCAGCGCGGGGGCTGGCAATATGGATGGCCTCGGCCAGCAGTTCCTTGCCAGTGCCGGATTCGCCTCGCAACAAGGCGGTGGCGCGGCTTGGTGCTACCTGATGCGTCTGCCGAAGTACCATGCGCATGGCCTTGCTGGCGGCCACGAAGTCCTTAGGCGGCGGCGCGTCCATACCACCGGACATCATGCACTGGGAGAGCAGGTGGTTCTGAGTCGCCATTTCTTCCTGCAACTGAGCCACATGTCCCGCGATGATGCCCGCGACCACTTCCAGAAACTGACAATGGGCGGCCAAGTCATCAGCCGGTATGAGCGGGACATCAACGGACAATGCGCCGATGACTTCTTTCTCTTCCGCCCGGTGATTGATGACCGGCACGCAGATGAAGCCGAGTTTTTTCAGCTCTTCTTCGCTCCGGCCAAAGGCCTTGTTCAGGAATTCCGGATCATCAGACAGACGAGGCACGGTAATCGATTTGCCGGAATCAAAAACACGACCAATGATGCCGCGTCCGGGTGAATAAGTAATATCATCAACCTGAGCAGGGCTGTAAGTAAGCGAGAGTTTCAGATTCTCGGTCTTGGGGTCCATGATGACCATGAACGCCCGGACATACTCCATATCCCTGGCCAGAGTTTTGAGCAGTGTATTCAGAGACTCCTCAAGCGGTGTATCGTGTTTCAGCGTTTCCTGAATGGTTTTGAGCGTGACCAGATAGCTGAGGTCAGAGGGGTCTGTTGAATTTGCCATTGTTTTTTTCTAGGCGTTTTGCAATGCCGAAACGCCAAGCTCCAGAGCTTTGAGGTTGATGGCCTGAATCTTCTCGGGAAGATTCGCCTTGATGGTCGCTTCCAGAGCTTCGGGACCAAAGGGAAGCTTGCCTGATGCGCAGAGTGCGGCGAGCAGGGCCACATTGCCGCTCTGGATGGCTCCCGCTTCCAGGCCGAGAGTCTGGCTCGCCATGTAATATGCATTGTCCGTGCAGGCTGCGATCTGCTTCTTGATATCCTCAATGTCAGGGCATTTCTGCTTGCCCATGGCAACGGACAGGGGCGGCATGAACTCGGTGCTGGAGAGCACCAGCCCGCCGGGCTTGAGATAGGGCAAGGCTCGCACGGTTTCCATTGGCTCGAAGCCAAGAAGAATATCCGCTTCGCCGTGTCCTATCTTCGGGGACATGCAGCCGATGAGTACCGTGGATTCCACTACACCGCCGCGCTGGGCCATGCCGTGAATTTCACCGGAAGTGACAGGCAATCCCTGGCTCAGCACGGTCGTGGCAAGCAAGGTGGTCGCGGTCAGGGTTCCCTGACCGCCAACGCCGGTCATGAATATACGAATGGGCTTGATATCACTCATTTCAACTGCCCCTCTTCTTTGCTTTGATGTGTCCGCATACTTGCAGACAGAGCATACAGCCCGTACACAGGATCGGATTGACTGCGGCCTTGTCACCGTTTTTGTACATGGCGGGACAAGCCAGCTTGTCCAGACAGTCGAAACGCCCTTCGCAGGAATCTGCCACATAGGCGATCTGCGGGGCGACCTTCTTGTAAATCCGGCGGGTAAAGAGCGGACAAGGCTCCTTGGCGATGAGTACGCGAACGCCCTTCATTGCCTTGAGTTCCTCGAAAGCGGCCAGTGTTTTTTTCTGGTTGAACGGATTGACCGTACGCACTTCCCCGACACCCAGACCACGAACAGCGGTTTCGATATCCAGCGGATGATCGTTGTCGCCAAGAACGGTCTTGTCCACACCGGGATTCGGCTGATGACCGGTCATGGCGGTGGTACGGTTGTCGAGCACCACAAGCAGGATGTCATGGTTGTTGAAGACCGCATTGGCCACACCGGTCAGGCCGGAATGGAAGAACGTGGAATCACCGATAAAGGCAATGGCCGTCTGGCCCGAAGCCTTGGAAACACCACCGCCTGCCGCGATCGACGATCCCATGCAAAGCAGGAAATCGGCAGCCTGAAGCGGGGGCAGAATGCCCAGCGTATAACAGCCGAGGTCGGAAGAATAAACAGCATCGTCGCCAAAGAACTTCTTGGCCGCACAGTA
>JAFLJW010000049.1 GCA_022712815.1 Pseudodesulfovibrio sp.
TTGAGAACCGGAGCAAGGGCCGTGATCAAACCGCCGGCACCGCCTTTGACTGTCCATGTATCGCCTTCTTTCTTGAGGGTTGCCGGGAGCCGGTTGGACACCACTACCAGTCGTCGAAGTCCGGGTTCCATCAGAGCTATCTCTCCTTACAGCATGAAAGTTGATTTTTTCCATTAATAGAGTGTTACCGGGGTTCGGCTCTTATTTCAACCTCGGAAAGGAGTCAGTTCCGCAAAAATAATATCCCCAACCTGTTGACAAGACCCATAAGGTAGTTACCTCTTGCCGCAGTCAATAAAAATACGCCGTCACTCGGCTACCAGTACATTTTTTAAAGGAGACACCCATGGGTTTGAAACCGTTGCATGATCGCGTCATCGTCAAAAGAAAAGATGAAGAAGAGAAAACCGCCGGGGGCATCTATATTCCTGATTCCGCCAAAGAAAAGCCGCAGGGCGGCGAAATCGTGGCCGCAGGCCCTGAGTGCAAGACCGTCAAGAAGGGCGACTCCGTCCTGTTCGCCAAGTATGCTGGCAGCGAGTTCTCCATGGACAGCGAAGACCTCATCATCATGCGTGAAGACGACATCCTCGGTGTCTTTGCATAAAACTGTTGAAAAAAGGACGATTGCTGCGTTGTAAATGAAAAACCAAACCCTCACGTATAAGAATACGCTTCGGTCTTGGTTTTCCATTCACGCCTTGCCCTCACCGCCTTTTTGAACAGTTTTATCAAGAGGTTGAAAAGGGGCGATTGCTGCGTTGCAAATGAAAAACTAAACCCTCACGTATAAGAATACGCTTTGGTCTTGTTTTTCCATTTACGCCTTGCCCTCACCACCTTTTTGACAGTTTTGGAAGAGTCAGAAATTAATTTATTTTATACAACAAATTTCAATAGGATATTAGCACAATGGCAAAATCCATAGATTACAAGGCTGTTGCCCGCGAAGGCATGCAAAATGGCGTCAACATTCTGGCCGACGCAGTCAAGGTCACCCTCGGCCCCAAGGGACGCAATGTCATGATCGAGAAGACCTGGGGCGCACCTCAGATCACCAAGGACGGCGTGACCGTGGCCCAGATAATCACCTTGGAAGACAAACTGGAGAACATGGGCGCGCAGATGGTCAAGGAAGTCGCTTCCAAGACCAATGACATCGCCGGTGACGGCACCACCACCGCCACAATTCTGGCCCAGTCCATTTTCAACGAAGGCGTCAAGTTGCTGGCTGCCGGACGCAACCCCATGTCCATCAAACGTGGCATCGACATGGCTGTTGCAGCCGTGGTCGAAGAGCTGGACAATATGTCCAAGCCGGTCAAGAAGAGTTCTGAAATTGCACAGGTCGGCGCGATATCCGCCAACAACGATGCAATCGTCGGTGACATCCTGGCCGAAGCAGTCGAGAAAGTCGGCGATAACGGAGTTATCACTGTTGAGGAGTCTCAGGGCCTGACCACCGAGCTGGAAGTAGTCGAAGGCATGCAGTGGGACAACGGCTGGCTCTCCCCTTATTTCGTCACCGATCACGACAAGCAGGCCGCAGTGTATGAAAATCCGTTCATTCTGCTGTCCGAAGGCAAAATTTCCAGCATCAAGCCGCTGGTTCCGATTCTGGAGGCTGTTGCCAAGGCAAATCGTCCCTTGATCATCATTGCCGAGACCATTGAGAATGATGCCCTTGCAGGGCTGACCATCAACGCCATGCGCGGCTCCCTGAAAGTCTGTGCCGTCAAGGCCCCCGGCTTTGGCGAACGGCGCAAGGACATGGTCCGCGACATCGCCATCATGACCAATGCGAATGTTGTTTCCGAAGACACTGCCGTGACTCTCGAATCCATCAAGCCGGATGATTTCGGCACCGCCAAGAAAGTTATTATCGAAAAGGGCAACACCCTGATCATGGGCGGAGCTGGCAACAAGGAAGAAATCGACCGCCGTTGCACCGAAATCTCGGAAATGGCCAAGAATGCAGCCAGCGACTACGACCGCGAGAAACTTCAGGAACGTCTGGCCAAACTGGTCGGCGGCGTGGCTGTGGTCAAGGTCGGTGCTCCCACTGAGATCGAAATGAAAGAGCGCAAGTCCCGCGTTGAAGATGCCCTGAACGCCACCCGCGCAGCCGTTGACGAAGGAATTGTCCCCGGTGGCGGCACCGCTCTGATCCGTGCAGGCAAGGTTCTGGAAACACTCAAGGCCGGTAGCGATACCGAGCAGACCGGTGTGGCCATCATCGCTCGCGCCATTTTGGAGCCGCTCAAGCAGATCGCCAACAACTGCGGACTGGAAGGAACCGTCATTGTCGAGAAGGTCAAGGGACTCAAAGGCAACAACGGCTTCAACGCAGCCACTGGCGAATACGTTGATCTCGTCAAGGAAGGCATCATCGACCCCAAGAAGGTTACCCGCATCGCCCTGCAAAACGCCGCCTCCGTGTCCGGCATGCTGCTGACTACCGAATGCGCCGTTTCCGAGGCTGTCGTCGAAACAAAGTAACACTCTGAACAGATTCAATTAAAAAGGCCGGGCGTCATCGCCCGGCCTTTTTTTTGTTTTACCTTGGAGGCATTATCCGCCCAGATATGCTTTTTTCACTTCCGGGTCTTCCCTCAATTTTTCACAGGGACCTTCGGCCACGATTTCACCGGTGTCGATGACGTAGCCCCGGTGGGCGAACTTGAGAGCGAGGTTGGCGTTCTGCTCGACCAGCAGGATGGTCATGCCTTCCTCGTTCAGCTCTTTCAGGGCGCGGAACATGTCATACATCAAAAGCGGAGCCAGTCCCATGGACGGCTCATCAAGCATGATGAACTTGCAGGCGGACATCAGTGCGCGCCCCACGGCCAGCATTTGCTGTTCTCCGCCGGACAGGGATTCACTGCGTTGTTTCTTGCGTTCGTCCAGACGGGGGAAAAGCTCGTACACGCGTTTGTAGTCGCGGTTTATTTCACTTGAGCCGTCCTTGCGGGCGTATGTGGCCAGCTTGAGGTTTTCCTCGACCGTCAGGTTGCCGAAGATATGGCGTCCTTCCGGCACCAGAGCCATGTGCAGATCTGCAACTATTTTGTCCGGGGCCACGCTTAGGATGGACTCGCCCTTGAAGCGAATATCACCGCTGATGACCTTGGGAGCTTCCGGCGGGGGAAGCTGGGCTATGGACATGAGGGTGGTCGACTTGCCTGCGCCGTTTGCGCCGATGAGCGTGACGATCTCGCCCTGATTCACGGTAAAGGAGATGCCGTGGAGGGCCTCAATGTTGCCGTACTTGACGTACAGGTTCTTGACTTCGAGTAGATGGCTCATATGGTGTCGTCTCCAAGATAGGCCTTGATGACGGCCGGGTTGTTCTGGATGTCGTCAGGGGTTCCTTCGGCAATGGTCGCGCCGAAGTCAATGACCTTGATCCACTGGCACAGGGAGGTGACGACCTTCATCTGATGCTCGATCATGAAGATGGTGATCTCGAAGTTGTCGTGAATCCAACGGATCAGCTTGATCAGGTCTTCCACATCTGCCGAGTTGAGGCCAGCCGCCGGTTCGTCCAGCAGCAGGAGCTGCGGCTGGATGGACATGGCCCGGGCAATCTCCACGCGGCGTTGCAGGCCGTAGGGGAGGTTCTTGGGCAATTCCTCGGCATAGTCCGTGAGGCTCATGGCCTCAAGTAACTCATAGGCGATGGTTTCTATTTTTTTCTCGC
>JAFLJW010000050.1 GCA_022712815.1 Pseudodesulfovibrio sp.
GAAGCATTTCATCGACAGTCATTTTGAGCAAAGGCTCCGGGTCGACCAATTGTCCGAGAACCGATACCGAAAAATGCAGGTGCGGTCCGGTGGCGCGTCCCGACATGCCGGACAGACCGATGGCCTGACCGCGCTGGACTTTGTCGCCCACCTTTACGATGGGCTTGGACAAATGGAAATACATTGAGACCACACCATTTCCGTGATCGATATACACGGAGTTGCCCGCGTAATAATGGTCGCCGACGAGGATCACCACACCGTCAGCAGTGGCCTTGACCGGATTGCCCATGGGGGAACGGAGGTCCTGACCGCGATGCGGATTCTTGGGCTTGCCGTTGAGTATCCGCTGCAAACCATACAGGCTGGTTATCTTGCCCTTGACCGGCCGCAGGAGCGGCAGCCTCCAGTTACGCAGGGGCGTGACCACGTTTTTGGCTTTGGTGGTCAGCTTGCGCTCCGCCGCGATGCGGTCATAGGTCGCGGCAGGCGGTGTGACCATGTTTTTGGGCAAGGTCAGTTCCTGACGCGGATAATCAACCGAGGTCACTTGCACCGTGCGCCTGAACGTATTTTCCTTGCCGTCAATAGAAGCGATGACAGACAATTCCTTCTTGCCCGGCTTGGCCCCAAGCACATCGGTCCCAAGCATGACAAGGGCCACATGGCGGTTGTTCCAGACCGAGATGGACGGCACCACTTCCTTGCCCAGCCAATGAACAGACACGGAATCAAGCGGCTGATCCGAGGTCAGACGAACCAGAAAAGGCCGCCCTATCCCCACCCGGGCCGGGGCGACCAGCACAAGGGCAGACCCAGCCACCGGCACCGCTGCGGCCTCGGCAGCCTGGGCATCGCCCGGCATGAGAAATCCAATATCGTCGCCTTCCTCAAGACCAAAATTCTGGGCGGGTACGTCAACAGGCATGAGCGGGAGCGTCAGCACAGTCAGCATAACTATCAACAAGAGAAACCGTTTCATCCTCACTCCTACTTATCTTCAATCACAATAGCGGCCACGTGACCATTTTTTACTCTGATATCAAGTGCATCGCCCGGAGTCACGCCTTTCGGGTCACGAAGAAACTCGCCCGTGCGCTCGATGCGCACCAGCGAATACCCGCGCTCCAGCGGTGCTTCAGGGTCCAGACCGTGCAAGGTCGTGGACAGCAATTCGAGATCGTGCGCCCTGGAATCGCCAAGCCGCTGCACCCCCTGTTCCATGCGCCGAATCAGTGCAACCACTTCAAAACCCAGTCCGTCCAAACTTTCCGGCCCAAATGTGCGGTCCAGCCGCCCGACATATTGCCCGGCTTCTGCCGCACGATCAAAATAATGATCCAGCCCCGCGCCGTCCAGACGAGCCAGCAGGGACAAAAATTTGTCTTCCATCCGCTCCAGCCTCCGCTCCGGCGACAGCCAGATCAACGCCTTGCGCAAATGCTCGAAACTCGCACCCTTGCCGACCAGCCAATTGGCATAGGCCCGGCCCAGAGCCATATCGAGATTGTCCACATTCTGAGCCAAAGTCTCGCGCCGGGGCCAAAGCTCCTGCGCCGCATGGCTCGGTGTGGCCGCACGCTTGTCAGCCACGAAATCCGCAATACTGACATCAGGCTCATGCCCGATACCGGAAATCACCGGCACCCGCGCCCGAAAAATCGCGTCCGCCACCTGCTCGGTGTTGAACGCCCATAAATCCTCCAGCGAACCGCCGCCGCGAATGAGTACGGCCACCTCAGCCCAGTCATCCGCGTCCACCAGATCAAGGGCAGCCGCAATCTGCTCCGGCGCACGGTCTCCCTGCACCAAAGATGGATAAATACGAATCTCCGATCCAGTGCCACGAGTACCCGCAATACGCAAAAAATCCTGAATGACCGCGCCTGATTTCGAGGTAATCACCGCCACCCGTTTCGGATTATTCGGCAACTCCAGCTTGCGGTCCTCATCAAAATAGCCTTTTTCGGCCAGTTTCTTCTTCAACGCCTCGAACGCAACCGCCAGATCGCCGATGCCCTGATCCTGCACCAGCTCGGCCACCAACTGATACTGCCCGCGCGGTTCATACACATTGAGCCGCCCCGCGCACAGCACCTCCATCCCATTCTCGATACCGCTGCCACTCAGGGATGTCGACGCGCCCTCTTCCTCGATCTCCCCGGTCAGCGGGTTGACCGTGTCCTCTCCGCGCTTCACCGGCTCGGCAGACATCTGCGCACCCTTGAACCAGACCACACCCAACTGGGCATCGCCATCTGTCAGCGAAAAATAGACATGCCCGCTGGCAGGCCGGGCCAGATTCGATACCTGCCCCCGTACCCAGACAAACGGGAATTCCGCCTCCAGCAAGTTCTTTACCGAGCGGGTAAGTTCACTGACAGTGAGAATGTTGGACAAAGAGTGCCTCCGGCGGCTTAAGAACCCTTTGAGAAAAGGGTTCTTAAGAATCTCCTAAACTTTTTGGGTGCGCTTCGCGCGTTTGTATCACAAGCCTTACTCCGCAGCCACGACCACGCCTGCGCCGATCATGATTGTTCCGGCACTGCGGTTGACGGTCTTCCAGACTTTGGTGGAACAAACGGCATTGCGACCCCGTGCGGCTAGCCATGCGTAGGTGACTGGCACGGCAAAGACGATGGGCATCATTATGCCGACGACCAATGAAATATCGGTTGCGGTCAGTTCCGGCATGTTGACGAAACCGGGCAGAAATCCGCAGTAAAAAGCGATGGCCTTGGGGTTGCCAAGTGTGACGCAAAGTCCGGCAAGAAAGCTGCGGCCTCTTTTGACCGGCATGGGGCAGGAGGTTTCCTGCTCGGTCGACGGCTTGGCAAGCCAGCATTTCACGCCCATATAGATGAGATAGGCGGCTCCTGCCCATTTGAGGATGGCGAACCACGGGCCAATCTGGGACGCAACCCAACCCATGCCAAACAGGGCCGTGAGCAAAAAAATCAAATCGCCACAGACAAGCCCGGCCGCAAAACCGACTCCAGCCTTGAATCCACGAGCCAAAGACTGCGCGATAACCGAAGACACACCCGGCCCCGGAATACAGGCAAAAACAAACGTGGCAAACGCCAAGGCAAACATACTTTCAATACCCATAAAAATCTCCAACCAACAAAATATCCAACCAATGGATACATATCATCATGAAAAGCAAAGACACAACCGCAAAGAAACAGAAAACCAAGATAACCATCTCTCCCGTCTTAAAAAAAAACCCTGCCTCATAAAGCGAAAAACTGTGTTCCCACACAGTTTTTCGCTTTATGAGACCTCGCGCCGCAGGCTAACTCAGGGTCAAGGGACGCGTCCCTTGCGGGTCCAGGGCAGCGCCCTGGTCTCCCGGAAAGGGACCGCCAGTAGGCCCGCCGGAGGCTTACATATCCAACCCCCACTTTGCCCAGATTTCTTCACGCCAAGCTGTAAACGCCTCGACAAAATCGTCCAGCGGCAGTTCTGTCTTTTCGCCAGTTTTGCGGTCCTTGGCTTCGACTATGCCGTTTTTGAGACCTTTGCCACCAAGGACGAGTTGCATGGGATAGCCGATGAGATCGGCATCCGCGAACTTGACTCCGGGGCGTTCCTTGCGATCGTCGTAGGCGACTTCGATATTGAGTTTGGAGATGATATCGTAGAGTTCCTCGGCCTTTGCGGTCACGGCTTCGTCTTTGCCGCCCAGAGAGATGAGGGCGACCTCGAAGGGCGCGATGGGCGGCGGGAAGATGCAGCCATTTTCGTCATGATTCTGCTCGATGGCCGAGGCGACGATACGGGAGACACCGATGCCGTAGCTACCCATGACCAAATGCTTGGCTTTGCCATTTTCATCAAGGAAGGTGGCGTCCATTTTCTCGGAATACTTGGTGCCGAGCCTGAAGACGTGGCCGACTTCGATGCCTTTGGTGAACTCGATTTCCTTGCCGCATTCGGGGCAGACATCGGTTTCTTCGATGACGCGCAGGTCAGCGAACTTGTCAATTTCGCAGTCGCGGCCAAGGGAGACATGGCGATAATGGGTGTCGGCTTTGTTTGCGCCGGTAACCCAATCGGATTTGGTGCAGAGTTCGTGATCGGCAAAGGTTCGGATATTTTTGCTCAGGGTGACGGGACCGGCGAAACCAACGGGTGCGCCTGTGAGGTCCTTGACCAGGGCTTCGTCGGCCATCTCGATTTCATTGCCGCCAACGAGATTGCGCAACTTGATAGCGTTGAGTTCACGGTCGCCGCGTATCAAGGCCAGAACAGGCTCCTTGCCATCCACTTTAAGCAGCAGGGTCTTGATCAGCTGGTCGGACTTGATATTGAGATAGGCGCAGACCTCATCGACTGTCCGGGCATCGGGGGTTTCGACTTCCTCAAAGGCCGAGGTCTGCTCGGCGTCACAATGGCAAACTCCTTGGGGCTGGGCAACCTTGGCCTTTTCGAGATTCGCGCCGAATTCGCAGGATTTGCAGGAGGCGATGGTATCTTCGCCAGTATCGGCCAGAACCATGAATTCGTGGGAGAAATCTCCTCCGATTGCACCGGAATCAGCCTGAACCGGCTTGAAACACAGGCCGATACGGGAGAAGGCGGCCTTGTATGCCTCAAACATTTTCCAGTATGATTTTTCTGCGCCTTCATCATCCTTGTCGAAAGAATAGGCATCTTTCATGATGAATTCGCGGCCTCGCATGAGGCCGAAACGAGGGCGAATTTCATCGCGAAATTTGGTCTGAATCTGATAAAGATTGATCGGGAGCTGCTTGTAGGATTTTATCTCACCACGCACGAGATCGGTGATGACTTCCTCGTGGGTGGGTCCGAGGCAGTAGTCGCGACCATGGCGATCTTTCACGCGCAAAAGCTCCTTGCCGTAATAATCCCAGCGACCGGTCTCCACCCAGAGATCAGCAGGCTGGACCATGGGCAGTGAGACTTCCATGGCACCGGCGCGGTCCATTTCCTCGCGCACTATCCTGGCGACCTTGTTGATGGACCGCAGACCGAGCGGCAGGTAGCTGTAGATGCCGCTGGTGAGCTTGCGGATCATGCCCGCACGCATCAAAAGCTTGTGAGACATGACCTCGGCATCAGCCGGGTCTTCCTTGAGGGTCGGGATGTAATAGCTGGAAAGACGCATTTATTCTGATCTCCTTTCGCGTAAAAACGCTTCGATTTCCTTCATGAATTCGGGCAGCAGATTCTCGTCGCCCTTGACCTTGCGGACGACTTCGCCCTTTCGAAATATGATTCCCAGA
>JAFLJW010000431.1 GCA_022712815.1 Pseudodesulfovibrio sp.
GCGTCATACTGGCAATAGACCAAAAAAATGCCTTGGGCGGCATTAAAGGCCGAAACCTGGAGCTTATTGTCAGGGATGACCAACAAAACCCGGATACGGCTCAAAAGATGGTGAAAGAACTATTAGACCTCAAGGTGGATCTCATCATCGGCCCCATGACCAGCAGCATGGCAATGGCGACGGTTTCCCTTGTCAACGATTCGAAAATATACATGGTAAGCCCCACGGCAACCGCAACCGCTCTTTCAGACAAAGACGACCACTTCCTTAGGGTAATTTCCAGCACCAAGACTTATGCTGTAAAAAGCGCATTGTACCAATTTGATAACCTGGGCCGACGAAAGGCCGTCGTCATTTATGATTCACGCAACCAGTCCTATACCCAAGACTGGCTGAATCACTTTAAAACCACATTTGAAAACCTGGGCGGCAGCATAGTGAAAAGCACCTCTTTTCACTCCGGCAGTGATGTTTCCTTTTATGGCCCTGTTAAAGAACTGCTTGAATCAGATCCGGATCTTTTTTTAATCATCACCAATGCCGTGGATGCCGCTTTGATCTGCCAGCAGGTCCGAAAACTCGATCAGAAATTACCCATTGCCATGTCAGAATGGGCATCCACGGAGCGTTTTATTGAATTGGGAGGAACTGCAGCCGAAGGGGTTTATGTTTCCCAATTTCTGGATCGCAATGATGCCTCAGCCCCATATCAGAATTTTCGAGACACCTTTCATGAACGCTTCGGGCAGGAACCCGGTTTTGCTGGCCTTGCCGGATATGATACAGGACTTGTCGTTATAGATGCACTTTCAAGACAAAAAAAAGGCGAAACCTTAAAGGAGGCAATCATCCAGAAGAAATCCTTTCAGGGTCTTCAGCAGGTTATGACGATCAACCGATTTGGTGATGCCGATCGCACCACCTTTATCACCAAAATTAAAAACGGTCAGTATGTTACCCTAGAATAAAAAATGAAAATCAGACCCCTAAGAAAAATATTATCTACTCAGACCATCGCCATTGCTTTGCTGCCTTTTATTTTACTGATCCTCCCTGGCCTTGTATGGTTTCTCCCCAAATTTGTGGCTAATATTGAAACCCGCCACATTCATCTGTCAACAATCATTGCATCAAAAACAGAAAACCATTTGATCAGATCAATGACCACACTCCAGGGAATTTCAAACTATATTCAGGCAGACAAGCAAGACCGGTCAAACCATCAACGGTTTTTAAGTTCCCAGATAAAAAACTCGGGATCTCTAAAAGCCATTTATATTATCGATCCAAACGGGAAAGTGAACGGGGTTGCTTTGAGCAGCGGCAACAGGGACCAGGAAAATGATTTAATGGCATTGGATCTTTCAGGAAACCTGCTTTTTAAAAAAGTAATCCAGCAGCAAAAACCGGTCTGGTCAGACACCTTTCTGTCCGTTGTTGGCGGAGGGCTCTCTGTGGCCTTTGCCATTCCAGGGGATACAAACATTGTCATGGGCGAGATCGACCTGGGCCTATTAACTCAGTATTTAAAAAAGATTTCTGCCACCCCGGAACAAATGATCATGGTCCTGGACAAAAGGGGGCAGGTGATTGCAGACCAAAAGGGTCTTTTTACCGCCCAACAGTTGAACCTGAGCCATATCCCGCTGATTAAAAACGGGTTGACGCAAACCGCACCTGTGCTCGGGGATTTCAAACTCAATGGAAAGTTGATGACAGGCTGCCTGGTAAAAGCCTCCATGATTGACTGGTTCGTATTGATTGCAATCCCAAGTAAGATTGCCCGTCGCCCGATTTGGACAACGGGTATTTTGTTGTCTGTCATCTTGTTTGCCACGATATTGTTCGGTATTATTCTCGCCCTTGTGCTGGCAAGGCGGCTATCCTTCAGGTTTGAGGCGCTTGCGAAACATGCTAAAAAGATCACCCGGGATGACAAGACCGGAGACTGGCCCAGTTTTAATATCACCGAATTTAAATCCCTTGCATCGGATATTCAGAATATGGCCAATGCCATCCAGCAACGGGAGGATTACAACCGGGTTCTTTTTGCAGATTCTCCCGTCCCCCTGCTGGTCATTCAACCGGATTCAGCAAAATGTGTGGATGGTAACAGGGCTGCCCTACGAATTCTGGCTATGGATTCCCATACACTACTGGGGGAAAAAACCATATTTGATTTATCCCCTCCCTTTCAAGAGGATGGATCTGACTCCCGGTCTGCACTTCAAAACCATATCAGCAACGCCTTGGAAAAGGGATTTACCAATTTTGAATGGCAGTTTAAAAAAGAGCCGGGTATATGGTATGGGGATCTTAGCCTGTCCAATTTTTACCATGGCAGGACGAGACTTTTGCAAATAAGTATCATGGATATCACCCTTAGAAAACACGAAGAAAAAAAACGAAAAAAACTCGAAGAACAACTCAGACAGGCACAAAAGATGGAATCCATCGGAACCCTAGCCGGTGGCATTGCCCATGATTTTAACAATATGCTGACAACAACACTGGGGAACCTGGATATTGCAATGATGGATACCCAACCTGGAGAGGAAATTTATGAATTACTGGATAATGCATATCAATCTACTCTGTTGATGAGAGATCTGGCGGCTAAATTTTTGACAATA
>JAFLJW010000441.1 GCA_022712815.1 Pseudodesulfovibrio sp.
GAGGGGCTCAGGATGGCCCGCGAGAACGACTATGACGTAATCTTTCTTGATGTCCGGCTGCCCGACGGCAATGGCCTGGATATCCTGCCTGACATTATGGCATTCCCCGATCCGCCCGAAGTCATTATTCTCACCGGCAAGGGTGATCCTGACGGGGCCGAACTCGCCATCAAGGGCGGTGTATGGGATTATCTGCTCAAACCATCCAGCGTGCGCGAGATTTCCCTCTCTCTGGGCCGGGCATTGAAATACCATGAAGAAAAGGCGGATAAGGCCGAGAGCAAGACCCTCGATCTTTTCGACGTGGTTGGGCAGAGTCCCAGCATCAAGGCGAGTTTCAAGCTTCTGGCTCAGGCTGCACGTTCGGATTCCAACGTACTCATTACTGGCCAGACCGGCACTGGCAAGGAGCTGTTTGCCTCCACCATTCATGCCAACTCCAAGCGCAAGAAGGGTAATTTTGTTGTCGTGGATTGCGCGGGGCTGACGGAAAGCCTTGTTGAGTCAAAGCTGTATGGTCATCGAAAGGGAGCGTTTACCGGAGCGCAGACCGACCGCCTCGGTTTGGTCAAGCTGGCCGATGGCGGCACGCTTTTTCTTGACGAGATCGGTGAAATGCCGCTCTCCATCCAGAAGGCGTTCCTGCGCGTGCTTCAGGAGCGTACCTTCCGGCCCGTGGGCGACACCCGCGAGCAGATGAGTAACTTTAGGCTTCTGTCCGCCACCAATCGTGATCTTGATGACATGGTGGAGAAAGGCGAGTTTCGGGCCGATTTGCTCTATCGTATCAAGACCATGCGCATCCATCTGTCACCATTGAAGCAGCGACCAGAAGACGTTCGTGCATTGGCGAAATTCCGTGTGGAGCGGCTTTGCACGCAGTACGGCATGGAAAAGAAAGCATTCAGCTCGGACTTTCATGCTACGCTGGAAAGGTATGACTGGCCCGGTAATGTGCGTGAATTATTCAATATACTGGAGCGTGCCGTCATTGCTTCCGGGGATGAGAAGACTCTTTTCCCCATGCATTTGCCGCGCTCTCTCAGGATTCAGGTTGCCAAGGCACAGATTGCGTCCATGATCGGAGCTTCTGTTTTGCCTGAAGAAACAACCGGGACCGGGGATGTCCGAAAAATCGGACAGGATATTTTCGAGGATATTTTTGACCGGGAGCTGCCGGATCTCCGCGAGTTCAAGGGCATGGCCGAAAAGGTGTACTTGGGTGAATTGATACGCCAGTGCGGTGGTGATCTAGGAAAGATTCTAAAGGCCTCGAAGCTGTCGAGGTCGCATTTTTATAGTTTGCTCAAGAAGTACGGCCTGTCGCTGTAGAGAGGAATCGAAAAGCCCTGCCGGAATATACGGCAGGGCTTTTTTTTTGGGAGTTATTCGTCGCCGAGTCGGGCGTTGTAGACGAAGTTTTGCGAGGCTGCAAATTCCTTGTAGGCGGCAATGGCCTCGTCGCGCAGGATGTTCTCGTTCAGGGTTATACCGCGTTGTTTCAATTCCCCGCGCCAGTCTTCGGTGATAGGGCCTTCATCAAAACCTGTGATTTCCTCTACTTCCGGGCCTTCCCCGGCAATGGTCAGGGCGCGCACGCCGGACCAGAGTACCGCTCCGAAACACATGGCGCAGGGCCGCCAGTTAACCACCAGCTCGTGCGGAGGAAGTCCTTCGGCTCCAAGATCATAGGTTCCCAACATTTTTTGGGCCATGGACAGGGCCATGATTTCTGCATGGGCGGATGAACAGCCGTGTTCCATGACGCGGTTGACGCCGATGACGATCACCTTGCCGGTATCGCGTTCGAATACGCCTGCCGCGAATGGTCCGCCGGTATTGTTGAGAAAATTCCGGCGGGAGAAGTCGATGACCGCCGCCATTCGTTCTTCCAATGAGGGGAGATGCGAGGGCAGATCGTTCATGGCCTGTATGGACCATTTAGGCATGGTCAGGGAGATTTTTAAATCGGATTGGGAGAAGATGTTGTTCATGTGGTTGCGGATACGATTGATTTATGGAGAAGGCAAGGGAGAGAGGAAGGAAGAAAAGAGGAAAGCCGTTGCTGTCGCTCCTCCAAGCTTGGAAATGTCCTGCCGGACGGGCCGACTTTTTTTGGCTGAGCCGCCACAAAAAAAGTAGCAAAAAAATGTCGGCTTTTAAGACTAGCTTGGCCGCTACCTCTTGAGCCTAAGAATCTGATCCAAGCGGGTCGGCTCCACTCTACGGAGTATCGTACGCCGTGCCTCTCCAGAAAATTGAGGGCCGGCCACATTCATTCGGGTCCCGGCAACAGAGCCGCCTCTGCCGCTTGGTCAGCTTCTAAGTCTCAAGAGGCTTAATGCTGGGGTGGGGTTTCGGATGGTGGTTGAAGGTCAAAAACAAAGTTAAAGATGATTTTAAGTATGTTGTTTAGTTGTTCAAGTTCGTAATCAATGCTGTTAATCACCGGGTATAAAAATGGTTTTTTTTTGCCTTTTACAGAGATCATCCCTGACCCAATACGTTCCCTTTTATCTATTCTCCAGTTGTTTATTAGTATTGGCAGCAGGATTTTTTTTGTTTCTTCGTCAAGGTCGTCTAGCTCGCCACTGGTCTTTAAGATCTCTGAAATTTCATGGTCAGTTTTTTTTGAATCCGGTGTGTCTCTTACTATGTCAGTAGGAAGGTGTATGTAGTTGTGTGCAGCTTGATGCCTAATTTGGGCTAGAGTATTTATCCAAGCCTCTGTTTTTGAGGTATATATTGTTGAGTGTAGTTCCGGTTGTTTGGTTTTTAATTTTGTTTTGAACTTCTTACTGGAGAATCCACTACCTATTTCGGAAATATCAAGTTCATAAATAGCTGAAATAATTTTTGCTAAATGATCAAGCATGCCCCAGATCTGTAAGTAGAATGCATTAACATGATAGCCTGTTATCATCGTAGAGGCCTCAAGGGAGTTGTTGCGGAGATTTTTTAAGTCCAGCAGTTCATGGTATTTGATTAGATATCGTGCATACAAAATGTATGGATATCTATTAAGGAGAATGTTTCTAATTTCATTTTTTGTGGTTGGGTTTGCTATGCTATTGGCATGCTTTGAGTATAAATCAAAAAAATATTTTGCAGCGGGGTGTTGCTTAGAACAATATAAGTTGAACCCGAAGCATTGAGTGTATTCGTGCACGAGAAATATGTTGTTTCCAACTGAGATTATGTCGAGATAATCAAAGAATTGTTTAGAGCTAGTAATTACGATGTTTATTAAATGCTTAATGTCATATTTTACCTTAAGCAATTTTTTGTTATCTGTAACGATTATATCAACATCGTGACTAAGAGCGTATGAGATGATCCGTGGTGAAATGGTATCTTTATTGAGTTTTTCCAAGATTGAGTCAGTCAGACTATAGTCTGTGGGGAGAGTAATCGTGGTGAAGAAATCTTTTTCAGGACCAAGTCTAATGTCTTTTACAGTTAACAGAGATATATTGATTCCATTTGTCTTTAAAATTTCAGTATGGTTTTCAAGTTCAAATTGATCGTGAATAGATAGATTGAGAGTTGCATTAAGAAGTATAGTGAACACTTGAACTCCTTTGTTCTTTTGCAGGGTTTGCAAATATTTAATATCAGATAGTCTGGCGTTCGACTATCACTCTTGGTGTTAAGTCTCTTGGACCTTAGGAGTTAACCAAGTGGAGGAGGGGACTCCCTTGCCGTGGCCCGTCTGGATGTGGACGGTCTATATAGATCTAGGGGCGTAACACCAATTTCACAATCAGCGATCTACCCCAGCCCTTGTTTCAAGCGGCTTAGAAGCTGACCAAGCGGCAGGCAGCGTCTTGTTCGGTTTTGTACTGGAGCGAAGCGGAAGAACGCAAAATCGAAAGCTGCCAGCTTGGATCAGATTCTTGCCGACGAAACACCGGGCGGC
>JAFLJW010000051.1 GCA_022712815.1 Pseudodesulfovibrio sp.
ATCTTGCCAGCAGCACAAGTCTTCAAGAGCTTTTCGGCCAGCTCCAGTTGCGGCTCTTGATAGAAAAGGTTGCTGACGTGCACCAGTTTTTTGGCCTGTTCTGCCATGACCTCAGCAAGATCATCCCGGCTGTGACCGAGACTGCACACGGCAATGCCTGACAGGAAATCAAGATATTCCTGACCGTCCAGATCATAGAGTTTGCATCCTTCTGCTTTGGATATAGCCAGCGGATACCGTCCGTATGTATTGCAGAGAAGGGCTTTTTCCCTTTCAACTATCTCATTATATTTATTACTCATTATATTGCTCTCAGATATTTAGTTTTTTCCTGTTGAACCAAATCCTCCGGCTCCCCGGTCAGTGGAACCGAGTTCCTCCACCGGATTGATGACTGCCTGGAAGATGGGCATGAACACCAACTGTGCGATGCGCTGACCGCGCGTGATTCGTCGTGTCTTGTCCGATGTATTGAGCAGGGAGACCTTGATCTCGCCTCGGTAGTCGGGGTCGATGACACCTACGCCCTGACTGACGGTCAGGCCGTCCTTGGTGCCAAGGCCGCTTCTGGAAAACACATATGCGGCCACACTTGGCTCAAGGATTTCAATGGCAACACCGGCAGGGATTGCGGCTTTCTCACCGGGACCGATTTCAAGGTAGTCTGTTTCGATACAGGCCCTGAGGTCGAGACCTGCGGAATGCTCGGTCGCGTAGGCGAGTTTGTTTTCCTTCCAGACTTCGTGCAGAAATTTAATGTTCACATCTATTTTTCTCATGGAATCATCCAATCCTTTTGTTTTTTGAATGTCTGTTTATTGGTCGTAAACGGTTCGGCTGTCAATCAGTGAGCAAAAAAGAACGCCGAAACAGCAATGTTCCGGCGTTTGTTTAATCGCATATTTCACAAGTTATCATTTTTTTCTTGGTTTCGGCTTGATGTCGATGATCGGTGTTCCGTCAATGGCCTCAAGGGGTTCGACAATGAGTGTCGCCGGTTTTTCGATGGCGACAAGCGTGACGCGATGCAGGCCGATGGGGTTGGGTCTGGTTGGTGAGCGGGTGCTGAATACGCCTCGCATTGGATTGTTTATATTACCCCTGGGATGCACCTTGAGCACGCTGCGGTTGGCCTTGTGCAACCAGGTGAACAGCTCAAGTTCACTGCCCGGTTCCATGGAGTCCAGCCCGTCCAGGTATTCCGGCTCAATCTCAATCCGTGCCTGAACTGCGCCCGGTTCGTCTTCCATCTTCGGGGCAGACTTCACATCCGTGATTTCAGATCGGATATACCCGATAATTTTCAGTTCAAGGTTCATGTATCCTCCCGTTATGTGTCGAAATGGTCGAATCCTGACACTTCAAATGGAGTGCCGTTGACTATTATGTCCGGGCCATCTGTCACTGTGCCGATGATTGTCATGCCGGGGACGCTGCCAACTTTGTCCATGTCGGTTGGTGAGGCCGCACCTAGAAGTGCGTAGTCTTCACCTCCGATCATGGCGATTTTGACCGGGTCGTCTCCGACACCAAGGGCAAAGGCGACCACGTGGCCGTGGAGATCGCTTGCAGGTATCTGAAGATCAGCCCCCAAGCCGGGACCGAGGAAGCGCGGCAGGTCGCAGGCGAGGCCGTCTGATACATCCATGAGGCCTTTGATTCCGGCAGCATTCAGCAGGGTGCCGATGAGCACTTTGGGCTTGGGCCGAAGGTGTGCGTTGACTGCGGCGGGAAAGATTTCCTGTCCTTTTTTACCAAAGGCCTCAAGGGTCATGAATCCGACACGGGCCAGGCCGATATCGCCGATGGTGAACAGGATGTCTCCGGGTTCGCAGTTGCCGCGTGTCAGGAACTTTCCAGACCCGCCAGCCACACCGAAAATCGAGATGCTGACACCGAGCTTGTCGGACCGGCTCAGATCACCACCGGCAAGGGTGATGTCGTTTTGCCGGGCAAGCACCGCCATGCCTTTGAAAAAGCCGTTCCAGAACTCCTCGTCCAGATCGGTCGGCACCATGAGGTCCATGGTAAAGGCTATGGGTTTTGCTCCCATGGCCGCGATATCACTGATATTCACGGCCAGTGCCTTGTAGCCGATATCTTCGGCGGAAAAATAATCGCGCCGAAAATGGACATCCTCAAGAAAGAGATCGGACGAAACACAGAGATCTTTTGTCCCGGTTATGACAGCGCAATCATCGCCGCGCCCCAGCTTGAGAAATTCGTGATCTCGGGTAAAATGGGTGTCGATCAGTTCAAGGAATTGTTTTTCGCTTTTCATTCTTTATCTCTATAATTCAATGTATTATAATATTTCAAGGTAGTCCCCGATGATGACCTTGAGTCCGAATCCGGGGAAGTTTATTTTATATTTGCTCGGCTCCGGTTGGGCGATGATTTTTCCCCTGCCGAAAACCTTGTGCTTGCAAAATCCCAGTTGGGACGGATCGACTTTGGGATTGGCGATCAAAGTGTCTTCTGCGCTTTCGTCCTTTGTAAAATCATTGGGCGTGGGAGCAGGCTTCGCGCCAGTCTGTTTTCTCTCCAGCCCGCCACCGTAGGATTCATTCAGCCGATCAAAGACCGTGTTGGGCAGTTCCAGCACAAACGGGCTGGGCAGCGTGGGGTCGGAGATACCATTGAAGCGGTTGTAGACCGAGCTTGGCACAAAGAGCTTGAGGCACTCCTTGGCGCGGGTGCAGGCCACGTACATGAGGCGGCGTTCCTCTTCGAGGTCCTCGGCGCGTTGCATGGCCTTGCGGGAGGGGAAGCGATCTTCCACGAGGTCGATGATGATCACCGCGCTCCATTCAAGCCCCTTGGCAGAGTGGATAGTGGACAGGACAACAGCGTCTTCCTTGCGCTTTTCAGCTTCCGGGTCGCCGTCCAGACTAAGGTCGCCCAGAAGTTGATCCATATCCGTGTAGTTGATGGCAATCTGGCTCAATTGCTCAAGTCCTGCCTGACGTTTGGGATAATCGTCCGGGTATTTTTCGACCAGTATGGGCTGGTAAAAGGCCAGGACGCGCTCCAGAATGGCTGACGGTTTGGGTGGTGACGACCTGAGTGCATTGAGTTCGGTCAACAGCTCACGCAGGGGCTCATGTTTTTTCATCATGGTCGCCATGTACTTGTCATTGCCCGAGTGCATGGCCTTGTAAATCTTGGCAATGGTCTTGGGGCCAACTCCCTTGATATGGTCCAGTGCGCGTTGCCATGCCATGAGATCATGCGGATTGACCATCAGCCGGAGATAGGAAAGGACATCCTTGATATGGGCGGCCTCGTGAAAACGGATGCCGCCGAATTTCTGGTAGTCGATGCCCACGCGGGTGAGTGCCACTTCCAGCGGGAAGGAGTGATATCCGGCCCTGAACAGGACGGCCACCTCATGCAGCATGTATTTACGCTTGAATTCAAGTATCTGGTCAACGACCAGCCGCGCCTGGGTCTGGTCGCTCAGCGGATAGATTATCTCGGGCAGCTTGTCGCTCTTGAGATCAGAGTAGAGATGCTTGTCAAACTTGTTTGCCGCATTTTTTAGAATCTCGTTGGTCAGGTCGAGGATAGGCTGTACAGAGCGGTAGTTTTTCTCAAGCCGAACGATCTTGGTGTCTTTGAATATATTTGGGAATTCCAAGATGTTGGCAACATTTGCTCCGCGAAATGCATAGATGGACTGGGCATCATCGCCCACAGCCATGACATTGCCCTTGTCCCCGGCCAGATGCTTGACGATACGGGCCTGAACAAGGTTGGTGTCCTGATATTCGTCCACCATGATGTAGCGATACCGGGTCTGGAGCTGGTTCCTGAGCGGTTCGTTCTGCTCAAGTAGTTTGTCGAGCAAAAACAGCAGGTCGTCGTAGTCTACAAGGCCGTGGTTGCGCTTGAAGTGTGCATATCCGTCAAAGATTTCGTTGAGGTCGTCCAGATACGGATTCAGATGGTAGGCTTCGCGCTCCAGAATAATATCTATGGGCAATTCCTTGTTGCGGGACTT
>JAFLJW010000346.1 GCA_022712815.1 Pseudodesulfovibrio sp.
TACCACAATGGCTTTCCAGAAAACCCGAGCTGATTGGCTGGTTACAAAGTAGTATTTCGGTCATAAAAATCCCTCTAATTTATTATTAACAAAACCGGACGTCCATTCTAACCTCAAATAGACTATAACACCTAGGCCAGCCTGAACACGGACGATCCGCTTATCCCGGACGACATGGGCGATACTGCGTTGCTCCCGGTCTGGTGGCCCGGGCGGTTTGACCCCGTGGACGATTCTGTCACCGTGCTGGCCCGGTACGGCAAACCCGGCCCTGATTTCTGGGTGGCGGACCTCAATCTTTCCACGCTTCCAAAAGGGACCATGACCGACTGGGAGAACCTGTACGGCATCCATCTGCGCCCGGATTTCATGGAAGGACTTCCCTGTGTGGCGGCCAATGACTTTGGCGCGGGCCGGGTCATTTTAAGCTACGTCCATCTTGAAACCCCGGCATCTCCGCAGGCCAATCAGTGGTTGAAACATATTTTGGGCGAGGTTCTCGGAGAAACCATCACAGGTGGCCCGATTCCGGCCTGGGATGTGGCCTCGCGCCCGGTCGTGTGGGAAGACCCGGAACTCATGACAGCCAAGGCCGCCATGGAAGAGATCATCACCACCGGCACCAGCCATTTTCTGCTGTTCTGGCGCAACCCGTGGCTGCTTGGCTGGCGGCGCGGAATTCCGGGTGCCGGTATCAACTCCCTCTATTCGCTTATCTGCGAATCTCTGGCAAACGAACCAAATGATGCCGCCCTTGATTTCTGGAGGCAGAACAGCCCAAAATTCAAGGTGCTCATGGAGATTCTGACCAACGGGCTGAGCGGGTATCTGCTGGCAGAAAGGCTGTCCATGACCGTGTTCCACTCCTCGCCCGATGCCGTGTCCACCGAAGGTCTCCGTGAACAACGACGCGCCCTGTTCGGCATACCGCCGGAGCCGGGCGGAATCCATGCGGACCTCGCGGCCATGCTGGAAGAGCTATACTGGTTGCTTTTCCCCCATTCCGCCGAATAAAATTCTAGGATTGGCGTCTTCTCAAGTGGTTGCCATGGGTGAAGACCCTGTGGTAATGTTGTTACAGTTTGAGGTGACAGGCTGCCCCGGGATGACAGTATCCAAAATCCGCACACCATGCGGAGGGTGCAACGCCTTTGCCAGGACAAATGGTCAACTTTGCATGGTGACATATGGCGGATGAAGACTCCAGAAACAACATCGATGCCAGATTTCGCTTTGCCATGTCCGAAGACGGCATGAAGCTCGGAATCAGCCGCTATTTCCCGCCAGAGGGGGGAGAAGGCCCGTCCGTCGAACTCATTCGACAGCAGGTGGTCGAGGCTGGAGTGCGTCTTCCCATCATTGATGAAGCTGCCACGCAAGCCGTTGCCGCCATCCAGTGCGATGACGAGTTCCGCCGCATTGTTCTGGTGCGAGGAATTGAAGTTCAGGAACCGCGAAACGGATCGATCATGGCACTGGGCAACCTCGATTTCCCAGTCTTTCCCGGCGACCGGTTCGCCCGCAAACATTCGCCCCTTGAAGCCCGTGAAGGTGTGACCATTGATGGTCGTGTCACCAAGCCCAAAGAACATTTCACCCCCAAAGATGTCACGATCGAGATGGGCGAGAATGTGGATTTCGATCCTCTGACCGAATCCTACGTTTCACAGGTCTGGGGCCTGGCCAGGCTCGTTGACGGGACCATTACCGTCGATGCCATCCCGTGCATATCCGAAGACGAGATCACGATAACCGGCATACTCCACCACAAGGATTTCAGGAGCCAGGCGATCACCCCGGCCCGAATCGAAAAAGAACTGCGCGACCTGGGCGTAACCATCAAATTTGATTCCGACGATCTCAATACCAAGCTCGGACAAGCCGAGTCACTGGACATGCCGTTGCTCAATCAGGTTCTTGTGAAAGGCAAGCACCCGGTTCCCGGATGTGATGGCTGGTTGGAATATCTGGTCTCCGTCCGAGACCTTCACGGCACCGAGGACGAATCAGGCCGACTTGATTTCCGCGACCGTGGAAACTATCCCATGGTCAAGAAAGGACAGGCCATCGGGAGACTGCACGCAGCCACCACCGGTGAGGGTGGGATTGATATCTACAGCAAGACAATCCCGGCCAGTGGAGGCAATGAGCTGCGTATCCTTCTTGGTGAAAATGTCATCCTCCTGAACGACAAGATCACCTTTGAAGCCAAGGCAGAAGGCCTCATGGTCATGGACCGCAATGTGCTTTCGATCACCGATTGTCTGATCGTCAATGGAAATGTCGATCTCAACACCGGCAATATCAAAGTGGAGCATGGCTCGGTTAAAATTTTGGGTTCGATCCAGGCGGGGTTTGAGGTGTCTGCGCCCAAGCACATCATTGTGGCCGGATCAGTGGAGAGTGCCACAGTTTGTGCTGGGGGGAACATCGAAATTGAGGGCGGTATTCTCATGCCTGAAGGCGGAAAGGTCGAAGCCGAAGGCACTGTCGTCGCCAACTATGCCACCAACGCTTTTATTGAGGCAGGCGACGATGTATATATCGCAAATGACATCACCAATTCTACAATTCGTACCAGTGGCCGATTTTACGGCACCAAGGGTAAAGGAATCGTTTTGGGCGGTGAAATCGTCACCTCCAAAGGAATGGAAGTCAATGAGATTGGCTCTGAACTCGGCATTGCAACCACAGTGACCGTCCACATCGATCATGAAGAGGACGAAGATCTTCATCTGGAACGGAGCAAGGTCAAAAAAGCGATCCAGAAGATTGACGATGCTCTGGGCGACGAGACTATCGAAGTCATTCTGGAGCGGACAAAACCTGAAAACCGCGCAGCCGTGGCCGAAGTCCTCAAGCACCGTATCACTCTGATCAAGCGGCGCAAGGCGATCAGCGAACAGCTCAACCAACTGGCTCTGGCCCGGCAGGAAGAACTGGCTGGTATCAGCATCCGGGTCCTGCGGCTGATCTATCCCGGCACCACCGTCAAGTTCGGGGTCAAAATGCGTCAGTTCACCAAGCAGACCGAGGCCTCCACGATATCCTGGGACCAACGCGAACGTCAGATCATTATTTCTTAGGGCGTGTCTTTTCAAGAAGATGTGGCATAGCTCTGTCATGGTTTCATGCTGTGGCCTTGATCCGGCTGAGCCCTTTTCTTTTTCGCAATTGACATCCTTTCCGGCATGGCCCACTACAAGAGTGAGGAATCACAACTAATTCGGAGAATGATATGGCCGATGTCAGAATCGAAACAGACAGCCTTGGCAGAGTGGAAGTCCCGGCAGGGAAACTATGGGGAGCACAAACCCAACGCGCCCTCAAGCTTTTTGCCATAGGCTCCGACCTCATGCCCCGTGAAATGATTGAGGCCTACGCCATCCTCAAAAAGGGGTGCGCCCTGGCCAACCACGGGGCAGGCAAACTACCAGACGAGACAAAGGATATGATCGTCCGGGTTTGTGACGAGATTCTGGCCGGAGACCATGACGCCATGTTCCCGCTCTCCGTCTGGATTTCCGGCAGCGGCACCCAGTTCAACATGAACGTCAACGAGGTCATTGCCAATCGCTGTTCGCAACTCGCTGGGCAGCCTCTGGGGAGCAAGATT
>JAFLJW010000052.1 GCA_022712815.1 Pseudodesulfovibrio sp.
GAGATATGTCAGTATAGACAATGAAACGGATGCCGTCTTTTTCAAGCCGCGGCAAAACGTCGTCAATGGTCAATCCGGCGTCCTTGACCCACCCCTCTGTCTTGAGCTTGCCGTCCACAGCGTCAAGTGAGACACCGATCCTGCCGGGCAGGGTCCTGCACAGTTCGGAAAACAATTCAGGGTCTTCAATGGCCATGGTCCCGATAATCAGGCGGTGGACACCGGCCTCGATATATTTTTCGGCAGTGGCGATATCACGGATACCGCCGCCAAGCTGGACCGGGATGTCAATCTCGGTACAGATGGATTTGATCAGGTCGAAATTCTTGGGCCGGCCGGAAAAAGCACCGTCGAGATCAACGACATGCAGATAACGGGCACCGAGGTCAGCCCATATCCGGGCCTGAGCAACAGGGTCAGAACCAAATACGGTTACCTGATCTTCCTTGCCCTGAGCCAGCCGGACACATTCACCATTTTTGATATCAACAGCGGGGAAAAGAATCACAATCCGAGTTCCATGAGTTTTTCTTCGATTCCATCAGAGGCCAAACGAGTTGCAGTCACCCATTTCCCGCCACGGTCCGCAAATTTTTGCAGGGTGAGCAGGTTTTCGATGAGAGATTCCTGAGTTTCCTCGTAACGGGAGCGAATCATTCGTTCGTTTTTCACATCAATGAGATAGAAATCCAGAGCGACCGAGGCAGGGTCTTCCACACCCGCGGTGCTGCCGACGCGTTCGCGCCAGTTGGTGACCTGAGGCACGAGCAAGAGATCAGTCTGGATGCATTTGCCAACACCGAGCCAGTATTTCCATGCCGAGACCTTTGGCAGACCGGACTCTTCGAACACGACCACGTCTTCGCACTGCTCAACGGCAAGCGGAGTGATGTAATCAAAGACCTGATGGCGTTGCAGGGTGTCGAGCAGAATGAGATCAAGGGAGGCCAGCGTACCATCCGGCACGGGGTGGCCCTCTTCATCAAGATATCCGGCCAGAAGCTCCCAATTATGGGTCGGGTTGGTGAACCCGGCCACGGCAAGCTTGCCTTCGGGACGCGGTATGGCGGCAGTACGCTTGCTCGGACCGCAACCGGCGATAGCGAGCAAGGACAGACACAAAACGACCAATCCGAAAACCAATGCGATGCGTTTCATTAGTCGAGGCTCCCTTTAGTGCTGGAAACACCCTTTCGCCCGACCTGTACGGCCTTGGCAAGTGCGATGCCAAGGGCCTTGAAAGCGGCTTCGAGAAGGTGGTGACCATTTTGGCCGTATTCATATTTTACATGCAGATTCATCCCGGCCTTGAAGGCAAAGGACTTGAGAAATTCACGCCAGATGTCTTTCTCGTCACCGGCAATGATATCGGGCAAAAGTGCATCATCATATATAATATATGGTCTGCCGGAAAGATCAACCACGACTTCGGCCAATGCTTCGTCCATGGGGACCTTGGCAGATGCCACGCGAACGATACCGATCTTGTCGCCAAGGGCTTCACTTAGGGCCTGACCAAGGCAAAGCCCGATATCTTCCAGACTGTGATGCGTGTCGATCTCAAGGTCTCCCTTGCAGGTCAGGTCCAGATCAAACCCGGCCCAGAAAGCGCACAGGGTCAACATGTGATCCGCGAAACCGATACCGGTATCAACGTTCACCTTGCCCTCGCCTTCCAGCGTCAGCGTCAACTTGATGTCTGTCTCATTGGTGGTCCGAACCACCGTAGTCTGGCGCTTACCCATAGCGCTCTCCTTTTCAAAAAATATAAAGTGCTGACGCGACTCTATAGTAAAACTCTAGAAAAGAAAACCGGGTAGGTGTTGCCCTACCCGGTTACTTACTTTTATACTTTTTCGGTTTCTTTTTCAGTCTCGTCTTCGACACCGTCTGCGGCCTCGTCCATCTCGGCCTGTTCGGCGGCCTCAGCCTCGGCCTGTTTCCTGAGGTGACGTTTCTCCTTCTTGCCGAAGAAGTAGGCCACCCAGATGCCGATCTCGTACAGGATGATAAGTGGCCCGGCCATGAGGCATTGGGTAAACGGATCAGGCGGAGTCAATACCGCCGCCAGAACAAACCCGATGAGAATGGCGTATTTACGCTTCTTGCGCAGCCCGGCCGATGAGACCATGCCCATGCGGGCCAGGAAGAATATGAAGAGCGGCAACTCAAACACGAACCCGAATGCGAATAGCAGTTTCAAGCAGAAACTTAGATATTCATTCAGCTTCGGAGTAAACTGAATCCCCCCGGTGGAAAAACTCGCAAAAAACTCGAAGCCGTAGGGAAACACAATAAAATATCCGAACAATGCACCCGAACAGAAGAACAGAGCCGACACGACAGCCATGGGGATCATCCACTTGCGCTCATCAGCGTAAAGACCCGGAGCGATAAAACCCCATATCTGGGCAAAAACATACGGACTGACCAGAAAAAGGCCAGCCACAATGGCGATCTTGATATGTGAGAAAAAGGCTTCCGCCGGGTAGGTGTACTGGAAGTGCCCCTCCTGCGCCACCTGCAAAAGCGACTGCTGGAGCGTGTTCACGAACAGGTCTATCTTGTCAGTGTGAGCAAAACCCCGCTCGCCAAGCATTTCAGTCAAAACCCTGCCGAAATCCTTGTAAAAGGCTTCCGGCAGGAACGGCTTGTCCGCCACCTGCTTCTGGAAAATCTTGAGCATCGGCTCCATGAGGACGTCGAACATCTGCTCGGCAAAGCCGTAACAGGCGATCATACCAATGACTATCGCGATGAAGCAGCGGGTCAGCCTAATACGAAGTTCACCCAGATGATCAAGCAGGCTCATCTGTTCGCTGTCACTATCCTCACCGTCTCCCCCGTCCTCATCCTCGTCCTCATCCTCGTCCTCTGAACCTGATTCATCATCAGATGAATCAGAATCGTCGGTTTTTTCGGAATCATCAGCATCTGGAGGAATGTCAGAGCCACCGGAACCTGAACCGGCATCAACCGGGTTCTCTTCGGTTTCGGCCTTTTCCTCTTCCAGTTTTTTCCCGGCCTCGACCATGTCCTCTTCGGAAGCTACGGGAATTCCCGTGTCCTCAAGGGAAGGATCGTCGGTGGAGTCCACCTGAGAATCAGCCACCGATTCTTCCGTCCCGGTGGCTTTCACTTCATCTTTTTTATCTTTCTTATCGTCACTGCCGGTGGTCATGCGGACTCCTTGGCCTCGTCCTTGCCACTTTCAGCTTTGGTCTTCTCAAGGTCAGCCTGAGCTGTCTCTGCCTGGGATTTGGCGGTTTCCGCTTCGGACTTGGCAGTCTCGGCTTCGACCTTGGCGTCCTTGGCCTCGTCCTTGGCTTTCTCAGCCTTGCGCCGGGCGAGTTCTTCGTCCACTTCGCGCTTGCGACTTTCGGCCTCGGCCTTGTTGACTTCATCGTCAAGAGTTGACTTGACATCGTTGCCCACTCGCTTGAACTCCGCCACTCCCTTGCCCAGAGAACGCAGCATTTCAGGCAATTTCTTGGGGCCGATGACCACAAGTGCAACCAGACAGATAATCAGAAGCTCAGGTCCACCTATTCCAAACATATTATTAACACTCTCTATTAAAAGGAGTTAAACCAGCTTATTCCCACTCAATAGTGCTCGGCGGCTTGGATGAAATATCCAGAACCACACGATTGACACCCTTGACTTCATTGATAATCCGATTGGATATCCGGGCCAGCAATTCACTGGGCAACCGGGACCAGTCAGCGGTCATGGCATCAAGAGAATCCACCATGCGCAAGGCAATGACGCTCTCATAGGTGCGATCATCGCCCATGACACCAACGGTCTTGAGCGGCAGCAGAACGGCAAATCCCTGCCAGACCTTGCGATACCAGTCGGCAGCGACCATCTCGTTCTGAACGATCTTGTCTGCCAGGCGCAAGATTTCCAGCCGCTCGTCTGTCACTTCGCCAATGATGCGGATGGACAAACCCGGTCCGGGAAACGGCTGACGCCAGATGATGTGTTCCGGCAATCCCAGCTCGTAAGCGGCCCGGCGGACTTCATCCTTGAACAGTTCCCGTAGCGGCTCGACCAGCTTGAGATTCATCTTCTCAGGCAGTCCGCCCACATTGTGATGGCTCTTGATGACAGCCGATGGTCCCTTGAAGGACTCGGACTCGATGACATCCGGGTACAGCGTACCCTGACCGAGAAACTTGACATCTTCAAGGAGCTTGGCCTCGCGGTCGAAAACCTCGATGAAAGTGTGTCCGATGATCTTGCGTTTCCGCTCAGGGTCTTTGACACCCACAAGTTGATCGAGGAACTCGCGCTGGGCATCCACAAACTTGACATTGAGATCAAAGTGTTCGGCCAGAAAGCCGACGACTTCTTCTTTCTCACCCATGCGCAAAAGACCGTTATCAACAAAAATGCAGTACAGATTCTTGCCGATGGCCCTGTGCAGCATCACGGCTGCCACTGTGGAATCAATGCCGCCGGACAGACCGAGCACGACCTTGGCATCGCCGACCTGCTTCTTCAGGTCCTCGATGGTGGTATCAACAAAACTGGCCATGGACCAGGATGCTTCCAGACCGGCCACCTTGAACAGAAAGTTCTGGAGAATGGTCGCACCGTCCGTGGTGTGGGCCACTTCGGGATGAAATTGCAGGGCGTATATTTTTTTGTCCACATTGCCCATGGCCGCGAACTCGATGGAATCGGTCTTGCCCATGAGGACGAATCCGTCAGGCAGGGCTTCGACGCGGTCGCCGTGGGACATCCAGACAGTCAGGTCGGCTTGCTCCTCGACACCGTCAAAGAGGACACAGTCGTTCAGGGCCGTGAACTGGGCGCGGCCATATTCACGGTCCGTGGAAGCCACGACCTTGCCGCCCATATTATGAGCCAGAAGCTGCATCCCGTAACAGATGCCGAGAACCGGAATGCCCATTTCAAGGTATTCCGGATTCAGGTCCGGGCAGCCGCCTTCCAGCACGCTGGACGGGCCACCGGACAAAATGAGCGCGGACGGCTTGAACGCCTTGACCCGCTCCGGGTCCACATTGCAGGGATGAATCTCGGAATAAATACCGGCCTCGCGCACGCGACGTGCGATAAGCTGCGTAAATTGACTGCCGAAATCCAGAATGAGTACTCTATCGTTATGCATATTGATCTCTCTAATTCACAACCGGACAAATGAAAAGATTAAATAGTCGATCCACGGTCTGACACTTAGTTTTGAGTGCAAGGCGCGGATAAAAACACAAGGCCGAAGCGTATCCTCATATGGGAAGATTTGTGCTTTCCTACGCAACGACGCAATCGAACTTTTTTCAACAGTCTGCTAGCCGTCGCCACGATAATTGGGTGACTGCTTGGTAATCGTCACATCGTGGACATGGGATTCCTTGAGGCCTGCCCCGGAAATCTGCACGAGCTTTGAGTCCTCATACAAATCATCGAGAGTGGCGGAGCCGGTGTAACCCATGCCGGAACGCAGGCCGCCGATAAACTGGTAAAGGGAATCGCCCACCTTGCCACGATACGGGACCCGGCCAACAATGCCTTCGGGGACCAGTTTCTTGGACTTCTCCTGAAAATAACGGTCCGAGCTGCCTTTCTTCATGGCGTCGATGGAACCCATGCCGCGATATTGCTTGTAGGTACGACCCTGATAGAGAATCGTCTCACCGGGGCTTTCGTCTGTACCGGCCAGAACCGAACCCATCATGCAGGTATTGGCACCAACGGCCAGGGCCTTGACCACATCGCCGGAATACTTGATGCCACCGTCTGCGATGATGCACTTGCCCATCTCACGGGCAGCACGACTGGCCTCCATGACCGCCGTGATCTGCGGCACGCCGACACCGGCAACGATGCGGGTGGTGCAAATGGAACCGGGACCGATGCCGACTTTGACGGTATCAACACCGGCTTCGATCAGCGCCTTGGCTCCCTCGTAGGTGGCGATATTTCCGCCGATGAGCTGGAGATCGGGAAACGCCTCGCGCAGTTCGCGGGTGGCTTGCAAAATATTCTCGGAATGACCATGCGCGGAATCAAGCACCAGAAAATCAGCTCCGGCGCGGAGCAGCGTCTCGGAACGGCTCAGGCAGTCGTTCCCGACACCAATGGCGGCACCAACCAGCAGACGTCCCTTGGAATCCTTGACGGCATCCGGGTACTTCTTGTGCTTGTTGATATCCTTGATGGTGATCAACCCCTTGAGGCGGTTGTCCTCGTCAACGACAAGCAGTTTCTCAATCCGATGCTGGTGCAGCTTGCGCTTGGCTTCCTCGTTGTCGATCCCCTCAGACACGGTCACCAGATCGCGACTGGTCATCAACTCTGACACAAGGGCATTGTCGTCCTTGACGAAACGGATATCGCGGTTGGTGATGATACCGACCAGATGATCGCCCCTGACTACCGGCAGGCCGGAAATTCTGTACTCGGTCATGATCGTTTTGACCTTGCCCAGATCATCATCAGGATGGACAATGATCGGGTCCGTAATCATACCTGATTCAGACTTCTTGACCCGGTCGATCTCACGCGCCTGCTCCCGAACGGACATGTTCTTGTGGATAACGCCGGTGCCGCCGTGACGGGCCATGGAGATGGCCATGCGCGACTCGGTAACGGTATCCATTGCAGCGGAAATCAGCGGAATGTTCAGTTTGATATCCGGAGTCAGATAAGTGGATACATCCACGGCATCCGGCAATACATTGGAATAGCCCGGCAGCAGCAGGACATCGTCAAAGGTCAGGGCTTTATCAAGTATTTTGTTCATGTCATCCCTCCGGAGCGTTTATATACATATACGACTGAGGCCGAACTTACGTCCGGCCTCGCTGTTTAACAATTATAGACCCAGGTAGGCCTTCTTCACCTGCTCGTCCGCAAGGAGCTTGTCGCAGGTGTCGGTTAGCACGATTCGCCCGTTTTCCATGACGTACCCACGGTCACCTATCTTGAGTGCCAGGTTCGCGTTTTGTTCCACAAGGAAGATGGTCGTGTTGTGCTCCGTGTTGACCTTTCTGATGATCTCGAAAATCTGTTTCACGATCAGTGGGGCCAGCCCCATGGACGGCTCGTCCAGAAGCAAAAGCCGGGGCCGGGCCATCAGGGCGCGGGCAATGGCGAGCATCTGCTGCTCTCCGCCGGACAGGGTTCCACCTTCCTGCTTGCGCCGTTCGGCCAAAATGGGAAAGAGGTCATAGCTGTATTCAATATCACGCTTGATGCCATCCTTGTCCGAGCGCATGAATGCGCCCATGTCCAGATTCTCCCGAACGGTCAATTCCGGGAAGATCAATCGTCCTTCCGGGACCTGACAAATGCCCTGTCCCACGATCTTGTTCGGGGGCATTTTGGTAATGGGCTCGTCCTGGTACAGCACTTCGCCGGTGCGGGCCTGAACCAGACCGCACACAGTCATGAGCGTGGTGGATTTGCCTGCGCCATTGGCACCGATCAAAGTAACGATCTCGCCCTGATCAATGTGCAGACTGACATCGTACAAGGCCTGTATATTACCATAAAAACTATTGATATTTTTTAGTTCCAGCATTCTAGGCATCATCGTCCTCCCCAAGGTAGGCTTTGATAACAGCCGGATTGTCAGCGATTTCCTGTGGCGTGCCGGTGGCGATCATGCGCCCGTAGTCGAGAACGTAAATACGGTCGGACATGGACATGACCATCTTCATGTCATGCTCAATGAGCATGATGGAAATGCCGAACTGGTCACGAATCTGGCAAATCAAGGCTTCCAGTTCTTTTGTCTCCTGCGGATTCATGCCCGCAGCAGGCTCATCCAGAAGCAGGAGAAACGGGTCCGTGGCCAGAGCGCGGGCGATTTCAAGCCTGCGCTGTTTACCGTACGGGATGTTTTCAGCCAGCTCGTTGACAAATTCATCCAGCCCCACGAGTTGCAGAAGCTCATAGCTGCGTTTGATGACTGCCTGTTCTTCCTCACGAGTGGCCTTGTTGCGGGTGATGGCCCCCCAAACCGATGCCTTGGTACGGCAATGGGTGCCGATCATGACATTTTCAAGAGCGGTCATGGACGGGAACAGCCGGATATTCTGAAAAGTCCGCGCCATGCCCAGTTCTGTGACGACATTTGGCTTCTTGCCATTGATACGCACGGCCTGCCCCTTGGCAGCCGGGTCGATAAGCACGTCCCCGCTGGTGGGCGTATATATACCGGTAATGCAGTTGAAAAACGTGGTCTTTCCTGCGCCGTTCGGGCCGATCAGGGCCACTATTTCCTTGTCATTGACGCTGAGTTCGGCTTCGTCCAGGGCGCGAACGCCTCCGAAGTCCTTGCACACGGCTTTGACGTTCAAGACGGGATTATTCATTAGCTGCACTCGCAGTGTTGGAAGCTTCGTATTTGTAAATCTTGCGCTTGGCGCTGATCAATCCCTGCGGCCTGAAGACCATGACCAAGACCATGATCGCCCCGAACAGGAGCATCCTGAACTCAGCAAAGTTGCGCAGGTATTCCGGCACGAGGATCAGAATAACGGCTCCGGCGATGACACCCCGGATGGAACCCATGCCGCCGATGACGACGATGGATAAAATCATGGCTGATTCCCAGAAGGTGAATGATGCCGGATTGATGAATGTCGTCTTGGCTGCGAAGATAACGCCAGCCATACCGGCCCAGGTCGCACCCAGAGCAAAGGCGAGCAGCTTGGTCTTCATCTTGTCGATGCCCATGGCCTGACAGGCGATCTCGTCCTCGCGCAGGGCCAGCCAGGCTCGCCCGATACGCGAATTCTGCAATCGGTTGACGCAGAAAATGGTAAAAATCACCAGACCGATCATGATGTAATACATGTATATGGTGGAATCCATGATCGACATCTTCATGCCGAAGAAACCGGGACGTGCGATATTGGAAATACCGGATGGCCCCATGGTGATATCGCCCCAGTTCTCAAGAACCAGACGAATGATTTCACCGAATCCGAGGGTAACGATGGCCAGATAGTCCCCACGCAGGCGGAGTACCGGAAAACCGAGCAGCAGACCGAGTAAGGTGCCGAGCACAGCACCAAGAGGCAGTGCGAACCAGAAACCAATCCCCCAGTGCATGTTGCTCAAGGCATATGCATAGGCACCAACCGCATAAAAGGCCACGTAGCCCAGATCAAGCAAACCAGCCAGACCGACAACAATGTTCAGGCCCAGCCCAAGCACGATATAGACCAGACAGGAAACCATGATGTTGGTCTGATAAAGATCAAAGACCTGAGGATACAGTATGGCTGCCAGAGCCAGCACACCGAGCGATGCTAATTTCAAAAGGGGGTGGGATTGAATCCGGGTCAAAAGTCCCTCAATCCTGGTCTCCTCCGTGCTTTCGTCCTTTTTCAGCTCTTTCCGAGCCAGAAGCCAACGCCAGAGAAATGATCCGAAGAAGACGGCGATGGCAACATAGCCGATTTTATTCCAATGCCAGACCACTGTTTTCTCAATGGTATTGACCTGGATGACCATGATCGGGAAGGTCAGGAAAACAAACCAGATCGCAACGATAAAAGACTTCTTCACAGCATGGGCGACACTGTCGCACCCCGCCGTCAGGAAGAAGCTTATAAAGCTTTGCTGACTCGTTTCTTGTGTTAAATTGCTCACGATATATTTCCTTAAATCAGACTTTCAGAAAAGTTTGAACAGCCTGTATCAATCATTTTTTTCCAGAGCTCCTGCTCTGCTAGACCTTTTGAGTCTTTTCCTTGCCCATGATGCCCGCTGGCCTGAAAATCAGAATGAGCACGAGCAGGCTGAACGCGAAGACATCCTCGTAATCCGAAGAGACGTAGCCAGTGGCAAACGCCTCGGTCAGGCCAAGAACCAAGGCTCCGATCATGGCACCGGGGATGGACCCGATACCACCGAGCACTGCGGCGGTAAAAGCCTTGATGCCTGCGATGAAGCCTATGTAGTAGTTGATCTGCCCGACATGGCAGGCGATGAGCACTCCGCCTACAGCCGCCAGACTGGACCCGATGATAAAGGTTGCGGAGATGACCATATTGACATTAATGCCGACCAGCATGGCCATCTTGCGGTTCTGGGCAGTGGCGCGCATGGCCTTGCCGAGCTTGGTGAACTTGATGAACAGCGTCAGCCCGATGCAGGAGAGGATCGTGGCGGCCACGATGACCAGTTCGGATGAACTCATGACAGAGTTATACTCTTTCAGAAACCCGAATTCAGGAATGAGTTCCGGGAAGGGAAGGAAGTCCGAGGTCTGGGAAAGCATGACGTAGTTCTGAAGAAAAATGGACATGCCGATGGCGGAAATCAGCGGGGAAAGCCGGGGGGCGCCGCGCAGGGGTTTGTAAGCGACCTTCTCGATGGTGTAACCGTAGGCCGCAGACCAGATAACGGCACAGATGAGAGCGATGGCCAGGATTGAGGCGCCGGGAAATCCGAGCATGGTGAGCAAGCCCGCCACGATCAGACCGGTGAATGCGCCGATCATATATATCTCGCCATGGGCGAAATTGATAAGCTCAATGATGCCGTAGACCATGGTGTAGCCCAGGGCGATGAGTGCGTATATGCTGCCGCGGGTGAGGCCACCCAAAAGCAGTTCTAGGAAGTATTCCATTACGTAAAGTTCCTGTTCATTAAATAAATCCAGGGGACAGGTAAAAACCTGTCCCCTGGGCAAATGCAACTATCGTTTAATTACTACTTAACTTCCACATACTTGCCGTCTATCACCTGATAGATGGAGAAGCCAACGCCTTCGGCATCGCCCTTGGCATCGAACTTGATCTTGCCAACAGCGGTATCAACGTACTTGTTATGCAGAGCGTCGATGACCTTGTCGTAATCAGTGGAACCAGCGTTTTCGACAGCCTTGAGCAGGGCCAGGGCAGCGGAGTATGCTTCCGTGAAGAACGGGCCGGGATCGGAACCGAACTCAGCCTTGTGAGCGGCAAGAGCTTCCTGGAAAATGGGATTGTGAGAGAAATCCATGGGGCCGGTTGCGTAGACGCCATCGGCGTACTTGCCAGCGACCTTGATGAAGGTTTCGTCCTTCACGCCGTCATCGGACAGGAAGGGAATTTCGATACCCTTTTTGCGCATGCTGGAAACGATCTTGGAGGCTTCGGGGTGATAGCCACCGAAGATGACAGCGTCAGCGCCGGAGCCCTTGATCTTCTGGACAACTGCGGAATAATCGACAGCACCGGGAGTCACGCCTTCAAACAGAGCGACTTCCATGCCTTCTTCAGCTTCGATGTATGTCTTGCAGAAAGAGGCAAAACCCTTGCCGTAATCGCCTTTGTCGTGAATGACAGCGATTTTCTTGAGACCAAGGCCCTTGACAAAGGACACTTCAAGAGCGGCCTGAGCATCGTCAGGAGCGATGGTGCGGAAAAAGTTCGGGAAATCACCGGACTGGGTCAGGGGCGGATTGGTGGCGGAAGGAGACATGACGACAATCTTGGCATCAAGGTAAATCGGCATGGCGGCTTTGGTGGCACCAGAGCAAATGTGACCAAGAACAATCTTGACCTCATCGGAGATCATCTTGGTGGCAGCATTGGTAGCCTGTTCAGGCTTGCACTGGTCATCCTGAGCAACAACTTCAACCATGGCACCATTGATGCCGCCAGCGGCGTTGATCTTGGCAGCCACGAGCTTGGCAGCATTGACACTGGGCAGGCCGTAGGAGGCCAGGTCACCGGAATGAGCACCGGCAACGCCGAGTACGAGCTTTGCGGGAGGTGCAATTTCCCCGGTTTCCACATCAGCTTTCTCATCCATTTTTTCAGCTTCGCCACTGCATGCAGCCAGCATGGCCACCATGACGAGGCACAGAGCGATCAGACTCAGTTTGACTCTCATGCTTCCTCTCCTAAAAGTGTATAAGGTTCCAACAGTCCCAGACTGTTATGTACGAGCATAAACACACCCGCACCCCCATCTCCCCATGGTTTTTGGTGCGGAATGTGACATTGTATGTATTTTACAAGTATTGTCAACAGGATACGGTCAATCGCCTCCGCTCCTAACTTGCTGTTTTTTCAGCTATTTTAATCCTTCAGCTCCTGTTTGATGAGCTTTATCATTTCCGCATCTTCTTTTTCGAGTACCAGGGCCTTCTCGAAGTATATTCTGGCCTGATCCGGTTTCTCGAAATAATGTTTGTGAATTACGCCCAAATTAAAAAGAGCCAAGGTGTCGGTCGGGTCCACTTCCAGTACCTCGTCAAACGATGCCGTGGCCCTGACAAAATCTTCCTTGTTGAAATAGGCAAAACCAATGGCCTTGAGAACGTCTGTATTACCGGGCTTGAGTTCATTGGCTTTCTCAAGAGGCTCAATGGCCCGGTCCCAGGCACGCATCGTAAGAAACGCGTTGCCAAGGTGGATCAGGGCTTCAACATCATCGGGATTGGCCTCCACGCGAGCCATGAATTCCTTGACCTGAGCCATGCTGCCGCCCATGCCCTGCCCCATCCCCGGAGGCGGTGTGGGGCTGACTTCGTCGCCATGGTCATGTCCGTCGTCCACCGAATGTGTCTGCTGTCCTTTCACGAACAGATTGGGATGATCCATGCGGTAGATGAAGCTGGCAATGAACATCACCGCAACGGCTCCCAGCACGACCAGAATAACGGCCTTGCGGCCAAAATTTACGGAACTAGCCGTCATTGTCTTCTCCCAGAAGTTCGAGCTGCTGCACGCGCCTTTCCAGACCGGCTGACTTACTCGCCATGAAAATGAGATATCCGGCCACTCCGAGCCAGACCGCTGCATTGGCAATAAAGAGATAGGTAGTTGCAGACATCATATATCCTTGAGTTCTTGGTTTGTTATTTTATGTCTTTAAATTCTTCTGTTTTGCAAGACCGAAGCATAGTCTTCCTGCGCGAGATTTTGTGTTTCAGCCGCAGCGCAGCAGACGGTGCCTGTTCAACAGTCTGCTAATCTTCGTCCCAGACAAGTAAAGCTTCGAGCCTTGCCTGATGGGCGAGCTGCTTCACCCTGACCAGAAGCATGGCACCCCACATGAAACCAAATGCGGTGAGTCCTGCAAAAACCGTGTGCCACATCCTAATTTCCATCCCAGACCCCTGACGAGCCACTCCGTCGGGATGCGCGCTGCCCCATAAATTTGCTGCAAAAAAGACCAGCGGGACATCGAGAAACGCGACGATTCCGAGCACGGCGCAGACAAGAGCCTTGCGATCACGCCCCATGGGTGTGGATCGAAGGACCAGATAGCCAGCATAGACATACCACATGATCAGCGCAGTGGTCAGTTTCGGGTCCCACAACCACCAATGTCCCCACTCGGCTCGCGCCCAGGTCGATCCGGTCACCAATGCCAATGTGGCGAACACCACCCCAAGTTCGGCAGCGGCTCCGGCCACGCGATCGAACACGGGCTTGCGGTTGAACAAATATATAACGGACGCCACAAAAACCACGAAAAAACTGACAAGCGACCACCAGGAACACGGTAGATGCATGTAGAATATCTTTTGCACAAGACCGGACTGGGCCACTGGTACATAAAACCAGATCATGTACTGCTGCACCAGAAGTGCGATTGCAGCAAGAGCGGCCAATACTTTTATTTTCATGTTTTTTTTCGCCTCCGGCGGCTTAAGAACCTTTTGAAAAAGGTTCTTAAGAATCTCCAAAACTTTTTGGGGCCACACCGCCTGTCATGCCATGCGAACCCGTAAAGGCTATGTGGCGGCGTGGACTGTTTTCAGCCTTAATTTATTATTATTCTATTGATTACCAGAACTTAACCGCCGGGTAATCCTATTCTTCACCACTGTATACAAAGGGGAACAGGAAGAGTCCGGCCCCTGCAAACAGGGCATCGAACGCGAATATCAGTCCAAGCCAACTATCATAATCCTCTGCGACCTCCGGCGAAAAGCACATGCTGAACAGCGTGATGCCGGACAATAGTACAGGCAGAAGCAATGGGAACACGATGACGGACATCAGGGACTCGCGTGCAGCCTGTCCCTGAGACAGTGCGCCGAGCAACGCGCCGATGACCACGAGCCCGATATCAGCCCCAAGCAGAGTGACCCACAAAAGCCACCACGGACCGTGAACAGTCTGGCCGAGGAAGGCAAAGGTGGCCGGGAGAAACACAAGCTGGGAAATGAGCAACAGGCAGAGTCCTGCAACGCCCTTGCCTATCCACACGCTGTGGACAGGAACAGGCGACGACAAAATACCGATACGCGCTCCGTTAACCTCTTCGATGGCGAACAAGTCATTGAAGACGAGCACCAGCCCGAACAAGGATGCCAGCCAGAATATGGCTCC
>JAFLJW010000263.1 GCA_022712815.1 Pseudodesulfovibrio sp.
GGCTATCTTGATTAGATAGCGCTATCCCAGTTGCAGTAACCCTTGGGACCAGCCAACTCGCCCTTGACGTAGGGCACGTTGCGCTTGATCAGCTTGGTGGCGGCGCAATCCTTGCAACCACGAACCGGAGAACCGGGAACGCCGGGATTGAGGGCGATGCAATTCGTCATCAAAGTGGCGGTGGTACACTCCGGGGTCAGGTAGCACGGGAAGTCCGACAAGCTCATCAGAGCGGCAAAGCGCTGGGTGATGGCACAGGCGGGGTAGGTGTAACGTTGCGGGTTGGAAACGGTGGGATGCTCGTCAATGGGACTCAGATCGATGTTGATGCCCTTGATGGTGGCACCGGAACCGATGGGCTTGACATCAAGAATCCGCTCTCCGCGGCTCAGGATGTCGATGAAGTCCGCATTGTGCAACTCGTCTGCTTCACCACGCTTGGGATTCATGACAGCGTAGTTGTGGAAACGCTTGCTCAGCAGGTCCACGATCATGGGTACGGTGAAGCTGTCCTTCCACAGGATGTAAGCGGTGGCACAGGCAGGGGCGCCAGTGGCCACGGACAAGACATCATAAGGATTTTTGTAGGCGTCCTGATCCAGGCCGGCCTGCATGGTGTTGGAGAACACGCTCATGACAGACTCGTATATTCCGAACACCATGTCATCGTTGAACATATTGAAGGCGGACTGGGCAATATGATGCCCGATGTCGCCGACACAATATGCGGGAACGGTGACGATGTTGGCCGGATGCACGCCAGCTTTCTTGGCTGCCATGATCACGGGCTTCATGCGTTCCTTGTACATGGACATGTACTTGCGAACATCAAACGAGGAGTGACCGCCATGGCCACCCAGATTGTGACCGTCCATGATCTCTGCCTGGGCCTTGCAAGGCTCACGGTAGATGAACTGCATCATTTCCACTTCAGCGGTCTCGGCCTCTGCAGCGGTCTTGCCCGATTCCATGGCGGCACGGAAAGCGGCGCCGGAGCCGTAAGAGGTGTTCATACCCCAGGACTTGGCGGACAGGATGGTCTTTTTGTGGTCGGATGGAATGTCAAGAGGGCCGAGGATGCGGTTGACCAGGTTGGAAACGGAACCGCAGGACAGGGCAAAGTCGACAACGCAGGTCAGGCCGTACATGCCGCCGTAACGGCGAACGGCTTCCAGGCCCACCAGGGACTTGTTGGCTGCGATGGCGTCGATGAAGACGTCCATGGACTTCTTGAATTCGGGATCCTCGTCATACAAAATTTCGAGGATCGGGGGGGTCTGATAATGCTCGACAAACGGATCGTCCTCGGGACGGATCGTGTCGGTCAGGCTGCACAGAATCTCATAGTGAGCATTTACGGACTGCACGTGCAGGTCAATCACTTCCTGAGACTGACCTTCGCCTGCCGTCATCTTGTTAACTGCATCAACGTAGGGCTTGCAATCGGTCAGCTTGAACTCGCCACCACGATTTTCTTTGATAACTCCGAAAACTGCCAGAGTTGCACCAACTGCCTCGTCAATCATTTTCTTATACAACGCCATTGTGATCTCCTAAGTGTTTCAATTTGCTGACTACCTGAAATCAGGTGTACATTACGGCAAAATATAGGACGCACTGTATATATAATTCGAGGCGACTCCTTCCACTTACGGAACGATTTGTGGCCCCCTTTTCCCGCAACCGTTCCTCTTGACGGTGGTGCTTATAAACCTGCGGAGAGGGGTATGCTTTACTGGCTATGGGTCTGTTCTCTCTCTCTTTCCCGGCTTATGTACTCAGCCAGGCACCCATTTGCATCTATTGTAACATGAACGTATGTGATACTAATTGCTATTTACGCCACAATGAAGATATCTCACAGCGTTCTGAAACACTGTTAGTACATTCTTGCATTTTTTAGTCAACCAAGTATGCTTTTAGTTACCCGTTTTAGTAGGTATCCTTTTGGTTACTATTGCATTTGCATACAAAATACTAATAAATCAGAAAAAATGCATTACACACACCATGCACATCATTCAACATCATCCTCCGAATGTCGCCCGCGCAACCGCCCCATAATCCACATCATCACCGTCTGCACCACGCTCAACAGCACAAAATACCAGACCCAAACAGGCAGGCCAAAGAAGAGAATAGGTCTGCGGGTTTCGTATTCAGCCGGAACAGTCTGCATGAAGTGACATTGACGAAATTAAAAGAATGGCGATATATCGTGATTCACAGATCCGTGCCGGGAACGGTTCCAGCCCGCCCGGCAAGCATCTAAACGCCTGAAAATGCATTTGTTGTGCGCGGTATTGAATTTGCCCAATTCCCAACCACAAACTGACAGGAGAATCGGAGTGCGAGTTACCGACCTGATCCGCCAACACCAAGGAAAGCCCTTTCTTTCATTTGAGTTTTTTCCACCGAAAGAAGCAGATGCCTGGCCACGTTTCTTTGAAACTGTTGACCGTCTCAAAAAGCTTGACCCCCTTTTTGTCTCAGTGACGTATGGAGCAGGGGGTGGTGCGCAGGACAATACTCTGGAAATTGTCTCCGGCATCCAGCAGGATCATGGTTTGGAAACCATATCGCACCTGACGTGTGTGCAGGCTTCGGAAGATCGGATATCAAACTTTCTCGCTCAGCTGACCTCTGTTGGCGCGACCAATGTACTGGCCCTGCGCGGTGATCCTCCCAAAGGGTGCGGCGACACATTCGTGCCGGACAACGAACGATTCCGGCATGCCTCGGACCTGATCGAGTTCATCAAGGAGCAGCACCCGGAAATATGTATCGGGGTGGCCTGCTACCCGGAGCCCCATCCGGAATCGCCGAGCGTGAAGGAAGATGTGAAGTGGGCCAGGCACAAGTTGGGTTTAGCCGACTTCGCCATCACCCAGCTGTTTTTCGACAACCGCATATATTTTGAATTCGTCGAGAAGCTGGCCGCTCAGGGCGTGAACAAGCCTGTCATTCCGGCGGTCCTGCCCATTCCCAGTGTGCAGTCGGCCAAATTTATTCTGGGCCTGTGCGGCGCAAACATTCCCGGCAAATTGCTCCTGGCGTTGGAAAAAGCTGATGCCGAGGGAGGGGTTGAAGCTACGGCCGAAGTCGGAAGGGATTTCGCGCGCGAACAGATCAAAGGACTGTTGGAAGGTGGTGCTCCGGGCGTCCACCTGTATACCCTGAATCGTGCTGACCATTGCCTCAGCGTCCTGGAAGGACTCGACCTGTAAGGCTACCAACACTTCAACAGGCCAAGGGAATTATCACCGGTCTGGTGGCAACCCAGCCCACACTTACCAGTGCTTAAAAACCGAGAATATACAGCGCCTTGCATGGGGGATAAGTTCCCTTTTGGTTCATGCGAACGGAAAATGAGTTGCTTTAGATTTTTATCGAATGTATGCTGGGCATAATCGGTTTGGAAAAAATCAACCACTTGGGTTGAAGATTTTTCAAGCTTGGAAAAAAATTTATGCTATAAGAGTACAGCAGGATAGTTCACGGAAATATCCATCCTGGGGACTCACTGGCAGAGCTGTTTTAAACTTGGTTTTTCGTCTTGCTCGTTGGCACAGCAAGGAGAGCCCGGCAGCAGTTATGACCGGATAGCAGCCAAATTTTCCTCCCTTGCGATAATTATAACCACCACCGTTAGAGGGACAGTAGCAAGGGAAGGTATCACCATATGTTCCGCCAGTGGAGGGAGTCGACAGACTTCATACAATTCTCCTGACAGATTAGATGAATCGGGATTCTTATGAATCACCGCATCGAAACTGGAGTATGACATTGTATCTGGAAGATGCTCGACACCACGAGTTAGACACTGGCGGCATACGCACTTTATTAAAATGAAACCAAATCGTCGTGAACCGTTTCAAGTAATTGAACACGACAGCCTCATGCGCACGATCTGACGTCGTCTGGCTCGACCAGACCTGCTTCGAGGCTGCCCCGCTCGATTTGTTCATTTTCCCCACATTGCGTTGCCCAGCTTCGCCGTCGGACATAGTGCTCCTTCGCGATCATCGTGGCTTCAACACTCCGTTTCGAAATCCGGGAAGAATCCGATTTTCATATCCTGATCAGGTGGCCGACATAGCTTCGGCACTGTTTGGGCACGCCGTGAAGATGGCTGGAATTGAGCCTCTCCTTCGTTGGAATGTTGTTGACCGGATGCGTCCGGTGCTGCGTTCCCGCGTGTCCATGAGTAAAATCGAAACAAGCTGAGATTTATCTATTTGACTTTCCAGGCTTTTTCACTTTGTGAATCAGCGCTGACACTTCGGGAAAGGGATGCGGTTGTCGCACTCCCGATGCCCGAAAAGAGGTGGAAAGCAGAACGAATCAAAGAAAAGGAGGTTGTAGTGGGCAGTATTTCAGGTCTGTTGGTAACCGTCCGGACAGCCAAGCAGGGCGCGGAAATGGTCAGCAGCAAGCATGGTGCACCATATATCGCGGAGATTTCCACCCTGCGCATACATACGGATGACTTGGTCGCCCTTGGCGTGGAAGATGGAGGGCAGGCCCTACTGGCCAGTGAGCATGGAGAGGTCCGTGTCACCTGCAAGGTTACCGAAGTTCCGCAAGGCATCTTCTTTTTACCTCTGGGGCCAGTGGCCAACACGCTCTTCAGCGCCTGGAGCACTCAGGAATCCGGGGTGCCCAATTGGAAGAGGTTGGAAGTGACGCTTGCTCCCTGCAAGGAGCAAGGCAAAGAGAGCAACGCCGGCCAAAGGGAGGAGGCATGACAATCCATGAGAATGTGATCTGCAGTTTTTGCGGCTGTCTGTGTGACGACCTGGAGGTCGAAGTGCAGGACAACACTATAACTGCTGTCAAAAAGGCCTGCATTATCGGTAAAAACAAGATTATGCACGCGCTATCGGAACCGCCGATCCCAAGCATTCGTGGCCGCGAAGTCTCGATCGATGAAGCCATGGACGAGGCAGCGCGCATCATGAGCGAGGCGCAAAATCCACTGGTCTACGGACTCAGCAGCACCTCCTCCGAGGCACAACGGGAATTGGTTGAAATTGCGGAAATAACCAAGGCAAACCTCGACAATCCCTCATCCTACTGTCACGGCCCGGGCGTTCTGGCCCGGCAGCAAGTGGGCCTCGTGTCCTGTACTTTGGGCGAGGCCAAAAACAGGGCGGATCTTGTCATCTACTGGGGCTGCAACCCGGTGGAGGCGCACATGCGCCACCTGACCCGCTACTCCCTGCA
>JAFLJW010000053.1 GCA_022712815.1 Pseudodesulfovibrio sp.
GATCATGATAAAACGATGCATGGATATCCTCCTGGCGGTTGATGATCAATAACACTCTTGATGAAGCAACCGCTATGCCAAGTGATAACCTCTTGAAAACATACTGAATGATGGCATGTTCACATTTTTACGAGTACGTTTTTTGCGCTCCCATGAGAAAAAGAAACCCGCCCTCAAAAGATGAAGGCGGGTATTTGTCTGAATGGGGCGAAGGTCAGCTTTCGGTTTTTTCTTCCGGGGCAGCCAGCTCTGCTGGAGCCTCAGGTTTTTCTTCTGATGCGCTCTGTTCGGAGGGAGTTTCTTCATTTTCCTTTGGAGATGTTGGGGGCGGAGGTACTTCGTTCATTTTTTCGATCTCCGGGCCGACTTCGTCCATGTTGACACTCAGTGCTTTGGATATCCGGGCGATGAGCTCTTTTTCCTTTTGATCGAAATTATCGTCTGCCTGGGCAATGATTGTCATCAGGGCCAGAGTCTTGATACGGAATGCCGAAAAACCAGATTTCAGGGCTGTAACAGCCTTTTTTTCCAACTTTTCTGCGCCTTCAGCATTTTTTGTTTGATTGTACTTCTGGATAAATTCCATGGGAGGACCAATCTTGTCAGCCACATGCTCCCTGAAAAAGGGATTGGCAAGCATGGAGGAGAGTTCTTCGGGCTTGGTTTCACCGTCAGCTCCGACCATGAGCAGGGCGAGCACGGTAACGGCTTCCGGAGTGGTCAGTTGGTCCATCATGAGTGGTTCACCTTGGGCTTTCAGTTGCTGTTAATCGTGCTTGAATCAGGAATAGAAAAGGGAAGCAACATCGCAATTGGCCTCTTCCAACAACCTGTTAACATTCGGTCATGCTTTGGGCGAGTCCTGCCAGCGATGTCTCCTTGTATTTTCGGGACATGTCACGTCCGGTCTGGGCCATGGCCGCGATGGCCTTGTCAAGGTCCACCTTCTGATAGGATTCATCCAGTGTGGAGGCGATGAGGTAGGCGTTGTATGCCTTGATCGCGCCCATGGCATTGCGCTCGATACATGGAAGCTGGACATAGCCTAACACAGGGTCACAGGTCAGTCCAAGGTGATGTTCCATGGCTATTTCCGCTGCATTTTCAGTTACCTGAAATTTGTATCCTCGGGCATAGGCAAGAAAGGCGGCTGCCATTGCCGAGGCCACGCCGACTTCGCCCTGACAGCCCACTTCCGCACCGGAAATGGAGGCGTTGTGTTTGCAGAGAAAGCCGATGGCTGCGGCTGCCATCAAGCCTTGGCGAATTTCTTCCTGACTGGCTCCCATGTGGTATTTGAGTATGAAGATGACGGAGGGGATGACACCTGCCGCACCGCAGGTTGGGGCTGTGACCACGCAATGTCCTGACGCATTTTCTTCGGAGGCGGCAAAGGCGTATGCGTTGATCGCATTGATAAAACCAGACCCTTGAAATTGTTCTTTCTTGGCCCGGTCATACATGACATGCGCTTTGCGGTGGAGTTTGATGGGACCGGGCAGGACTCCATCGCTTTTGATTCCGAGCTTCACGGCTTGTTCCATGGTTTCTATCAGGTGATCGAGTCCTGCGTTCACTTCTGCTTCATCCATGCCCGTGATGGCTTTTTCGTTTTTCAGGATAAGATCGTGGAGGCGGATGGAATTGGCCTCCAGGTGCTCTTTCAGTTCCGCCATGGTGCCGTAAGGATAGGCAGGCTTTCCACGCTGGGGTTCTTCCCATCCTTGCCAGCGTAGGAAACCGCCGCCCACCGAGAAATACATGCGTTCAAAAATGACATCTTTGCCAGATTTTAGGCGAAAAATCATGGTGTTGCTGTGCGGATAATCGTGCTTGATGGCATCGAAGATGATGTCGCCGGTGTGGTAGGTCAGGATCTTGCCATCAATGTCCAGCTCGAACGGCTTTTCGCTTTCCCTGAATTCTTCCAGCGTATCGGCATGGCATGTGTCGGGAAGGTAGCCCAGAAGACCCGACATGATGGCGCGTGGAGTTCCGTGCCCTTTGCCGGTGGCGGACAGGGAGCCGAATATTCTGATTTCCAGACTGTCGGATTTGAGTTTGTCCTTTTCGGGCAATTTTCGCATGAGTTCCATGAAATCGTATCCGGCTTTCATCGGTCCGATGGTGTGCGAGCTTGACGGACCGGGTCCGATCTTGAGCAGTTCGAATATGGAAGTGGTGATTGCGGTCATTATGTTCTCATTTGCTGGAAGTTACTAAAAGATTAAACTTTCTTGGAGAATACGCAAAAGTTTAGAAGAGGAGAAGTGTTTTTCCTTTTGAGAGATGAATGAGATGGCAAATACGATGAGGATGACGAAATGCAGGCAAAAAAGAAGGCTGCACTGTTGTATTCAGTGTAGCCTTCTTTTCATTCAGTGGTACCGGAGGCGGGATTTGAACCCGCACGACCTTGCGATCTCCAGATTTTAAGTCTGGTGTGTATACCAGTTTCACCACTCCGGCGTGAGGTGGATTCAATATATTGCAACGTGGCGTTGCGTCAATGGATTTCCCGGTGTTCTATGGAGGAAAGGCTCCTCCGGGGAGGAGAGATTTCCTTGCCCGTAAGCTATTTGAACATTTTTAGGTAATTGTTGAAGAGCCTTGGGCTGACTCGTGAGTATTGGTCAAAGTCGGAGATCAGTTCCAGACCGGGGATAATGGCGCGTGTGACCGGAATATTCAAGTCCTTGCGGGTCAGGTCCACGTAGACAGGAGGGTAACCGTTGTCCGTGAGAGTCTTTTCCAGCACCAACAGGTCGCCTTCTGCGCTGCCGGTGGAGTAGTCGGGCAGATCTTCGAGTTTGCGAACTTCAAGGCCTTCCGGGGCCGGGCCGCTCTTTGGGCCGGGGTATGGGTAGGCGGTTTCGGTCATGGCCGAAACCAGCGCGGATTTTCCGTTCAGGTCGCAGCCTGACCCTTTGTTCACGTCACCGCGTTTGCCGAGGACGACAGATTTGTAGCAAGGCACGCCGAATTCCGGCGTCACGTCCAGAAACCAGACATCAATGCCGTCATCTTGGTACGCCTGAAGCAGTTTTGCGATCTGCGGATCATCTGATTCAATGCGGAAACACCGCTTGGGATCAAAAGGCACAGTGGCATCGCTATCGCGTTCAATAACCTCGGTCAGGGACGCAACCTTGGCTTCGGCCAGCGTGTTGCCGGAGGCCAGACCAGTGGAGCCGAGTGCGCTGAACAGGCTTTGTTCATCAAGGTTGCAGAACAGGAACACGAACTGGGCCGGAACCAGAATGGGTTTTATGCCGCCCTTGCCGTCCGGGGTGTGTCCTTCGAACCAGTGAATTTTCTGCCCTGCGTAGGGGACTTCCAGCTTGATTCTGTTCGGATTGACGGCCTCCACGTCGAGTTCGTCGTATGTCGCGTGGGTGAGCGGGTATTCCTTCACACAGCCCCGCACGCCATTTTTTTCGATGCTGGCGTAAGACGAAAAACGCTCGGCCAGTTCCATGGTGTAAGATGCTTCGGCGCGTTCGGGAATCAGGCCACGGCCATAGCAGGTCTGGATACCTTTAAGGCCGTTGGATATGCGGCCATTGACGCTCCTGGTCTCGACTGTCCAGTGTCGCAGACGGCCAATGGGGGAGAGCGATGCCTTGTGTTCCATGGCCGGGCCGAGGAATACATCGGCTTTTCCTAGCACTTTTAGCGCGTATTCGGTTGTTTCCTTGAGCGGTCTGCGCGGATTGGCTGGCGGTAGTTGTTCCTTGAGAGCTTCCAGACTTTCAGCCACGGTGATAGCTTTTGGCAGGTCGAGGTCCTGTTCCGAGAAGATCGGTGTCAGCGAGACTTCATCCGGCGGAGTGAGTGGTTCCATACTGAAAATATTGTTGCCGAAAAACTTGATCCATTTTTGGTGC
>JAFLJW010000427.1 GCA_022712815.1 Pseudodesulfovibrio sp.
CTGGACGATGCCATGAGTCCTAAACGACAAGCCCTTATAATAAAGAAGTATATTGAAGAAGGGTACACGCCTCTGGCCTACAATACATACTCCGGCATCTTCACATATTACGCGGGCCGCAACCTCAATCAGAGCGACAAACTCAATGAGATTGCCTACATGGTTGATGTTGAGGATAAAGTAGTGCTGGCCATTCGCGAAAGACACTGGAAGACTTGGCCGGACCGCCCGGCATCACTCTCGGTCGTGGACCGTCAGGATATCGCCGGGACCATCTACCTGCTTCTCACCAAAGATTGAGTTGGCCCATATCCGACAATTGGGCAACCGGTAGATTAGACATTGTCTAGAGAACCCACTATAGTCTATGGTTAGTTATGAAAAAAGGAAAAATTACTTTTATCTTTGCCGCCATGGTCTGCCTGTTTCTTGCCGGATGCGCATTGTATCCGGCTGTTCAGGTCGCGGGTGGTGCCATGACCGGCTATGATGCCGTGTTCATTGCCGATGACTATATTCCCAGAAACCATGTGAATGGCGGTGAGCGTAGCCTGGACAATGACCTGATGCTGGAACGGAGGCTGCGCGAAAGATTGCGGATGAACGGCTTGCCGGTATCCGCGCACGTCATCAACGCCAATGCCTATCTGGTTGGTCAGTTTTCCGATCGTATGCTGGCTGATTCCGCTATCAATACCGCCCGGACCGTGCAGGGGATCAGGACCATCACCTGCAAATTCTATCCGGCCACCAATGTTCATCAGGCTGGTGTTGACGCCCAGCTCCTGAAGATTCTCGCTACCCGACTGGCTGAAACCAGGCGGCTGGAAAATGTCGATTTGCGCGTGGAGGTCATCCGCAGCAATGCCATTCTCATCGGTGAGACAGCCAATTACGAGCAAAAAACCGCAGCCGTTGCCATCGCCTTTGAAGTGGGCGGCATCAGGGATGTGGTGGACTACATCATCGTTATGCCCCAGGGAACACCCAAAGCCGAAAGCGAAGAGATCGCCATGAATTAGCGTGAATATCCTTGAATTAAAAAGGCCCCATCTCAAATGAGACGGGGCCTTCTTTTTGGATTATTATTGGTTAGCAGGCGCAGGCAAAAATCCGTTCAAAGACTTTCAACACCTCAAGGCCGTCTTCTCCGGTGATGGGGACCGGCGTACCGTTTCTGAGCGCGGTCAGGAACTGAGTCAACTCTTCCTTGACCGGTTCGCGGAACATGAGCGGCCATTCGCGCACGGAGTAGCTCTTGTCATAGGTGGAAAAGGCCGAGTATTCCTTGACTTCCTGAGTGATCAGGTTGGCCTCGATGTACTTGGATTCGCAGGCCACGTGAATTTTGCGTCCCTTGTACGGGGTCACCCAGTTGGTAGAGATGTTGGCGAGTACGCCGTTCTCCATTTCTGCGGTGATCAGGGCGGAATCCTCATGTTTTCCAATGGAAGTGGAGGACACCGCATAGATTGATTTGTATTCGGAGCCGGTCAGATAGCGAATGAGGTCGATATCATGTGAGCCGAGGTCCTTAATGACGCCGACATCCTGAATACGCGGCGGGTATGGGCCGACACGCTCAATCTGGATGGAAATGACATCGTCACCGATCAGTTCCTTGACGCGCTCGACTGCCGGGTTGAAACGCTCCACATGGCCGACCATGAGGGCCACGCCTTTTTCGGCGGCCTTTTTGACCAGTTCCTCGCCTTCGGCAGCGGTGGCGGCCAGTGGCTTTTCAATGATCAGGTTTATTTTCTTGTCGATAATCTTGAGACCTGCTTCGTGGTGCAGGCTGGTGGGCACGCAGATGCTCATGGCGTCCAGGTCATGCTCAAGCAGTTCGTCCAGTGTGGCGTAAGTCGCAACACCGAATTGCGCGGCCACTTCCTCACGAGCCTTGGGGTCAAGGTCCACAACCCCGACCACTTCCACGTCAGGCATTTCGGTATAATTGCGCAGATGGACACGGCCCATCCAGCCCAACCCGACAACTCCGACTTTTATCATATTATATCTACCTCGTTAAGTGTTCTTCTTTGCGCCCGATTTCTACGCGCTCAAAGCCGCGTTTGCAAGCCCATGACGGCAATAATACAGAGTTACCTTGCTCCACTTCGCTCCATACGATACTAACCACCCATGCAGACAGGAAATCCACACGGTCCCATCTGGCTCAATGTTGGCGAGCCGTCCGGCGACCTGCACGGCGCGGAACTCCTCAAACGACTCAAGGAAGTTCATCCCAGTGCCAGCTTTACCGGCATGGGCGGCCCGGCCATGGAGGCCGAGGGCATGGACGTGCGCTATTCCATGAAGCTCATCTCGCTGGTCGGTCTCACAGAAATCCTGAGCGGGCTGCCGCGCATCCTGAAATTGTTGGGCAAGATCAAGCGGGAACTCAGGGAAATCAGACCCCGGGCCATTATCCTGATCGACTGCCCGGAGTTCAACTTCCGCATTGCCAAGATCGCAAAGAAGCTCGGTATTCCGGTCTATTACTACATCAGCCCGCAAATTTGGGCATGGCGTTCCGGTCGCGCCCATTTCCTGCGCGAGCATGTCCGTAAGGTCATCTGTATCTTGCCGTTTGAAAAGGAATTTTATAGAAAATACGATATGAATGTGGACTATGTGGGCCATCCGCTGATGGATGTCCTGCCGCTCGAAGAACTGGACAAAATCGAGGTCGATGAAAACCTGATCGGACTTTTGCCCGGCAGCCGCAACAAGGAGGTTTCCTCCCTGCTGCCTGAATTTGCCCTGACCGCAAAAATCCTGAAAAAAGATCATCCGAACCTGAAATATATCATTGTCCGCGCTCCAGGCATGGAAAAGGAAAGGCTGCTCTCCCTGTGGCCCGACGACATTCCGGTGGAGATTGTCGAACCGGCTGATCGGTATGAGGTTTTCCGCTCCTGCAAATTCATCATGGCCGCATCCGGCACGGTCACGCTCGAAACCGCGCTCATCGGCACCCCGGCCATCATCGCATATAAATTTTCCCCTCTCACCGCATTTCTCGGCAGGCTGCTCATCAACGTCAAACTCTGTAGTCTGCCCAACCTCATCCTTGGCAGGGAAGTGTACCCGGAACATGTTCAGGAACTCTGTCAGGCCGAACTTCTTGCCAAATCCGCTCAAAAATGGCTGGACGACGAGGCTGCCTATACCGGAGTGAAACGGGAATTGATCGAACTTCGGTCCATGGTGGGAAATCCGGGCGCGGCCTTGCGGGCAGCCCGTATCATCGTCGAAGATATTATTGAGCTGGGCCTCTAATCCAAAGACACGACACTCACTGCCGCTATTTTTTCCTTCAGGTCAGCCAGCAGCACCGCATCCATGGTCGTGGCCATGGCCTCGAATTCACGGGGCGTATACTTGGTCATGAGCTTGTGCATGTTGGCCGTGGCATTGGCGGCTTGCGGTTTGCCGATTTCGTTCATTGCACCGGACTTGCGTTTGTGCGGGATGGCGAGAAAGCCCTGATACACGGCGTACCCCCCATTTTTGACCATGCGCAGGTCGCGTTCAAGATCATCATATTGGGTGGGCGAAAACCGAAGGTCGAATCCTCCGTTTTCCAGTAGTTTCCGGGTTCTGAACAGATGAACGCAACCGGTCACAGAGGCGCAGGGACGAATATAATCAGCCTGCCC
>JAFLJW010000054.1 GCA_022712815.1 Pseudodesulfovibrio sp.
CTCCGGCACCGCGCGGTGTACCGCAGATCGAGGTCTCCTTTGACATCGATGCCAACGGTATTGTCCATGTCCACGCCAAGGACATGGGAACCGGACACGAGCAGTCCATCCAGATCACCGCGTCCTCCGGTCTTTCTGACGACGAGATCGATCAGATGGTCAAGGATGCCGAGGCCCATGCCGATGAAGACAAGGTGAAGCAGGAGCTGATCGAGGCCCGCAATCAGGCCGATACGCTCATCTACACCTCCGAGAAATCTCTGCGTGACCTTGGCGACAAGGTGGACGCTGAACTCAAGGCTGACATCGAGACCAAGAGCGAGGCTTTGAAAAAGGCCCTTGAGACCGATGATATCGATGAGATCAAGGCCAAGACCGAAGAGATGTCACAGGCCTCTCACAAGCTGGCCGAACAGCTTTACGCTCAGCAGAATACTGAGCAGGGCGGCCCGGAAGACGGTGCCGCCGGAGCCGCTGGCGGTGATGCTGGCGCAGCTCCTCAGGATGACGACGATGTGGTCGATGCCGATTACACCGAAGTCAAGTAGTCAGGCTTGCCTTCACAGGCCAAGCACAGTATAGCATTACCCGGTCCGCAACCTTGCGGACCGGGTTTTTTATTACGCTGCCTGCTCTTGTTGCAACGGAACATATAATGGGCCAAATAAATACAATGAATACACTACGACAGACCGTGCGGCTTCTCGTGCTTCTGGCATTTGTCGCACTTTTTGCCTGGGGCTGCGCCCAAAAACAGGCCATCAAGAGCGTTGATATGCTCTCCACGCCCAACCTGCTGATGGAAGCTGACACAGCCTGGCAGGCCAAGAGATTTGAAGCGACCGAGCTGTATTATGCTACGGCTCTGGAGCGGCAGGACCTCGTCAGGAGCAAACTGCCGACCATCTATGCCCGTCTGGCCGAATCCGCCTACACGAACGGTCACTATCATCAGGCCCGCATCGCCCTTGAAAATTGGGCTAATATCGACTCTTCTGCTCTGGAGCTTGTCTCATGGGAGATCACGTATCTCAACACCATGGCGGCTCTTGGCAAGACCGAGCGGCTCCAGAATCACCTCAAATGGACGTTGGAAAATCATGTGATACCATGGCCCACCCGGCGCGAGGTGGCATTGTGGTACTCGGCGTATTTTCAGCAAAAGGACGATTTCGAGCTTGCCCTCGATGTACTGGACGGTTTTTACAAGCAGGCCCCGGGCATGGCTGCTCAGGCCACTTTCGAGCATGAATTTCTCCAGAAAATTCAAGTTTATGACGATAATCTGATCGTTGATCTTTCCAAATCCGTGACCGTGACAAACCAGTGGCGGTTTCCGTATGCCATGATCGGTTTTGAACGTGGTGTACGCGATTCCTCTGACGAGGAGGCATGGTCGCTGACATGGCGTACCATGCGTAATCTGGTCGCCAATGCCAAACTGGCTGACCCGATTCCCCTTGAGAACAAGCTGGCCGAACTCGAAGCCCGGTACGGCCTGCCTCGCATCGGTCTGGCTCTGGCCCTGCCGCTCACCGGACCATACGGCAAGGTGGGCATCAAGGTACTCCGTGGCGCAGGGCTTGCACAGTGGCGGCTGGCACAGGAAGGCGTGGATGTTGATCTCAGGGTGATCAATACCGAGGCTCCCGGCTGGGACAAACGGCTGGCCGAGCTGCCCGGGCATTATACCGTGGTCGGCGGCCCTTTGCGGGTCAAGGCCTTCAAGCGGTTGTACGAACTTCATTCTCCCGGTGCGGAAGTCCTGAAAAATCGGGCTGTCTTTTCCTTTCTCGCCTCCCTTGGTGATTTGGAAGAAGGGCGCGATGCATGGCGATTCTTCACCAGTCGCAATGACGAGGTCCGCAGTCTGGTTTCCCTGGCTGTGAACGAGTTGAATATCAAGGATCTGGCGGTTTTTTACCCTGAGGAAAAGTTCGGGCGGACCATGGCCAAGACATTCTACAAGGAAGTTTCCCCCCTTGGCGGTCGGATCAGGGGCATGCGGTCTTATCCTCCGGGCAATCTCAAGCAATGGGGAAAAAGTACCGGCAAACTTCTGAATGTCCCTGCCAATTTTAGCGAGAACAAGGACGTGCCTCTTCCCTTGCCCGATTTTGGTGCCGTGTTCATCCCGGATGGTTGGAATCAGGCCCAGACCTTGCTGCCCAACTTCTTTTTTTATGAGGGAGACCAACTCCTGTTCCTCGGTCCTGGTTTGTGGAGTCGCGCTCTGGATTCAGCCAAGGACATTGACGAGCATTATTATCGTCTGGCTGTCTGTCCCGGCGCATGGTGGGAGGGGTCCGAAGGCGGACGCGCCCTCCAATCCGCACTCACTGAGGAGGGACTTGGTCAGGCGGATTTCTGGGTGGCACTTGGTTTCGATTTTATCCGTTTTGTCGGGAAATTCGGTGCGCTGCCTGTCAATTGGGACGCAGACGAGGTCAACAAGCGCATCCTCGCAGCTCAGGAAATGGATTTCAGCATGGCGCACATGACCTGGGACAGCCGTGGTGTTGGCAGTCAGGACCTCTACCTTTTCAGCCCGGTCCGGGGCGGTAAGCAGTTGGTCAATGCAGAAAAACTCTCTGCCCGTATTGCCTATGCCAAGGCGCGGCGCGAAAGGCGCGTCGAAGCGTATGAAAAGCGGATGGAAGAGGAAAAAGAGAAGCAGGGAAACAGTGTTTTCAAGACACAGCAATAGTGTTTTATGATGATATCAAGGAGCTAAAATATATGAAAATCAGCCCCGAGCAGGTGGCCAAAGTCGCCAGACTTTCACGGCTTGATCTGCCACAGGAAAAGCTTGAATTGTTCGCCGGACAGCTTGGCGATATTCTGGACTACATGGACAAACTCGCCGAGCTTGATACGGACGATGTCGAACCCATGTACAGCCCGGTTTCGCATGCCACTGTCCTGCGCAAGGATGAGGTGAGAAAGGACTATACCCGCGAGGAAGTGCTTTCCAATGCACCCGAGCAGGACGGTCAGTTTTTTATTGTTCCCCGTATTGTTTAACTTCGTTTTATTATTCAGGATTTATAATGTCTGAACTCCATATGAAGACGCTCACTGAAATGGCCGGACTGTTGCAGTCCGGAGAAGTGACGGTCACCGAAGTCGTCAGGGATTGCCTGGCCCGGATTGAGGCCACCGAGCCTGAGGTCAAGGCCTTGATTACCGTCATGGGTGACGAAGCCACGGCACAGGCCAAAGAGATGGACGCGGCTGGCCCTGACGCTGAAAAGTCGTTGTGGGGCGTGCCCATAGTCCTCAAGGACCTGCTTTCGACCAAGGGAACAAAGACCACCTGCGGTTCAATGATTCTCGAAAATTTCGTTCCATTTTATGATGGCACGGCAGTCATCAAACTGCGCGAGGCCGGGGCCGTGATTATCGGCAAGGCCAACATGGACGAATTTGCCATGGGATCTTCCACTGAAAATTCCGCGTTCTTCCAGACCCGCAACCCATGGGATACCGACCACGTTCCCGGTGGTTCCTCCGGCGGTTCCGGTGCGACTGTCGCGGCAGGTCAGAGCTTTGCCGCCCTCGGCACCGATACTGGCGGTTCCATCCGTACCCCGGCATCCTTTTGCGGCATCGTGGGGCTTAAACCTACCTATGGTCG
>JAFLJW010000332.1 GCA_022712815.1 Pseudodesulfovibrio sp.
CGGTGGTTGGCAACCTCTTTTTGGCTTATATGGCAGATTTTTTTACTCTTCATCCTCTAGGGGTGCGCCCAGAGCCATGATTCTGGAGGCGTATCCGGTGCGAAGTGCCTCCAGATATTCGGTGTCCAGCGGGCCTTTCCAAGTGGTGATTTCTGTGTACCGTTTCGGGATTTTGATCTTGTGCGGATCGTACCCCATGCCCAGACGCAGACGCCAGCGGAGCTTCTGGACCCGCTCGCCGATCTCTTCCATTTTGCCACTGAGGCTACCGTAACCCACGGCATCCAGAGCCTCGTCCATCAGGTCGTCCTTGTAGACGCCTCGTGAGAACAGACAGCCGATCATGCAGTTGATCACGATCCGGCCACGGGCATCGTCGATCAGGAAATCGAGTGCTCCGTCCACGTCCTGCTCTTCATGTTTCTGATCCCAGGAGTAGCCACCTGAGTCCAGATGCGTGTGTCTGAAGCCCAGGGCCTCGGACACGAAGAAAACCTCGCCAGTCGCATACCCGGCCATTTCCTGACCAAGAACGCATGCGAAATCCTCGCCGCCGTAATGCTCGGCGCATTTGAGTGTTCCCTGTGCCAGCAATTTGTAGAAATCATTGGGCGGACGGCTGATATGCTCCACCGCCTGCATATACGTTTCGGCATCGCCCCAGGTGAGTTTGACGACCGTCTCCTTCTCGCTGATGACACCTTTTTCCAAAGCCTCGGTGGCCCAGGCCATGGCGACTCCGGTTGACATGTTGTCCAGCCCTTCCTTCTCGATCACATCGAGAATACGCAGGACCTCGCCGGTGTCCGTGACTTCCAGCATGCCGCCGCAGGAGAATATCGGCTCGTAGTCGTACCCCACCTGACGATAGAGATATTGATTGTTGGTCTGGAACTGCTCACGTACGAACCCGACATGGATGCACCCCACCGGGCAGCCAGCGCAAGCCGCGTTCCTGAGCAAAGTATCGTCTGCAAACCGCTCGCCGGAAATCTTGTCGGCATCCGGGCTGCTGGTCTGTTGCATATTCTTCCAGGGCAGGCTCTTTAGCGCGTTGAGCGGATTGATGTTCACCGCCGTGCCAAGGCCATGATATTTGGCCATCATCTCGGTGGTGGTGAGCTGTTCAAAGATGTGTTTGTACAGTTTCGGATATGCCTTGCCTTCTGGCAGGGTGAAACCCCGGTCGCCCAGAATGCAGATCGCCTTGAGATTCTTGACTCCCATGGCCGTGCCGCCGCCCATGCGCCCGAAATGGCGATAGGTATCGACATTGATACACGCGTAGGCGGCCAGATTCTCACCTGCCGGGCCGATGCGCATGATGCTCCGCCTGCCGGAGCCGGGGAACATCTTGCGGAGCACGCGCCCTGTGTGGAGGGCATCAAAGCCGCGCATGTACTCGACATCACGCGTCTCCACACGGCGGGAGCCGACACACAGAGCCGTCAACCGTTTGGCCTTGCCGACGATGATCAATGCGTCGAGGTCGGCAAACCGCAGTGACAAGGCGGATTTACCGCCTGCATAACTCTCGGTGTATTCGTTGTGATATGGCGAACGAAAGGCGCAGACCGTCTTGCTCATGAGCGGGTAGTATCCCGTCAACGGGCCGATGGCGAAAATCACCGGCTGTTCCGGGTCGTCCCAGTCGCGGTCCATGAGTCCGAATTCCTCAAACAGTCTGCCCGCCAGACCAGAGCCGCCCAGAACTTCGCTACGGCCAGAGCGCTCAATGATAGTGGTCTTGTCCGTGGTCAGATTGACCACCATGACGCGGAAGTGATCTCTAATCATTGGAGTCTCCCTCGTCTCTCTTACTGGGCAGTTCAACCATTTCCAGACAGTCGTGCGGGCAGAACGACACACACTGACCGCACTGGATGCACACATATGGATTGACCGTATGGTCCAGGAAGATGGCGTCTACCGGACACGCTTTGGCACATTCGCCACAGCGGATGCACAGCTTTTTCTTCTGGATGACTCCGCCGTCCCTGCGCTGGGAAAGCGAGCCAGTCGGGCACGCCTCGACACCCGGTGCAGGATCGCATGCCAGGCAGAGTCTGGCTTCAAAACCGGTGGACAACCCGCCAGCCGAAGCGATGCGGATGCCAGCCTTGTTCCATGACAGAAATTTATGGACCAGCCTTGAGCAGGCCAGCGAGCACGAATGGCAGCCGATGCATCGCTCCATTCTTGCAGCTCTCAGAACTTTCATTTTGCCTCCGGCGGCTCAAGACCCCTTTGAAAAGGGTTCTTGAGAATCTCCTAAACTTTTTGGCGTGGGTCTTGATTGCTCTCGGTTCATGCTTTTGGGGATGAGTGAACTTGAGAGGCTGTGCCTACTAAGAGATGTTTGATGTTAGTTATTTATATACGTTCTAAAATATCATGTTTGAGCGACCAAAGCACATGATTATTCACCTGATCCCCGTCCATGTGCGGCGCGACTTTGGTAATTTTGCGTATCAGGGAGACTGTGTCAACGGGTTTACGAGCCAGAAAAACCAGTTTTTTGATGATATCGAGGTCGATGGTGTTTTTCAGGCCTCCGTACAGCGTTGGAAAATCCTTGTTCCGGTAGAATGCCTCGCCGGTGCGACCTGCTTTGAGCATGGTGTCCGGGGAAAGGGTCTGGCTCGTGTAATGGCTGAATATTCTGCCAAAGGGTATGGCTTGCGGGTGGGAAATATTGCGGACCGCATCCTCGTTCACAGGCACGTCCCAGAGCGAATCCCACAAGGCAACGTATGCCTGAATGACCTTTTGCCATGTGAATTTTTCAAGCACCCGTTGTCTGGCGGACTCACCCATGGATTGACGTAGCTTTGGCGATGCGATGAGCTTTTCCAGCGCATTTGCAAGTGCAGGAATCTCCACTGCCGTGCGTTGTGCGAGACTCAGGTGGTATTGATTGTCGTAGGTGATCGGGGCCAGTATATCCACATCCGGGGTCTCGGACGGGCCGATGGTCGGCACCAGCAGGCCGGTTTCACCGTCTTTAATGATGTCGCGGTAGCCATCGTATTCCGAGGCGATT
>JAFLJW010000211.1 GCA_022712815.1 Pseudodesulfovibrio sp.
CTACCTCGGTCCGGAAGGCACGTTCTCCTACTTTGCGGCCATCGAACACATGGGCAGCGGGGCCGCCCTGACCCCCAAGGCCAACTTTGAGGAAATATTTCGAGCAGTGGCCGAAGAAGGAGCCGAACTGGGTGTCATTCCACTGGAAAACACCATCGACGGAACTGTGGGGCAGGTCGTTGATCTGTTTATGAAATACACGGTTTACATTCAGGCCGAGGTCTTCAGCCGTATCAGTCACAATCTCATCTCCAACGCCGCGTCCATCGAGGATGTGGAAGTGGTCTACTCCCATCCGCAACCGCTTGGTCAGTGCCGGGACTGGTTGCGAAATTATCTCCACGGAGTGCCGACCATCCCCATGGAATCCACGGCCGAGGCCGCTGAGGTGGTGGCCGGGAAAAAAACCGCTGCCGTGGTCGGACACGCAAGGCTGGCGGACATGCACGGCATGAACACATTGTCTCAGTCCATCGAGGACCTGCCGGACAACTGGACGCGGTTCTTTATCATCGGCGCATCCCCATCACAGGAAGACCGGCGAGACAAAACGACCATCCTTTTCACCTTGCCGGACAAGCCAGGTGCCTTGGCACGGGTGCTCACTACCCTCGCCCATCAGGGTATCAACATGACCAAACTGGAATCCCGGCCCTTTCGCGGCGAGAAATGGAAATACGTATTTTTTACCGATCTGGAATGTGACCTGAACAGTGAGCAGCACGAAGAGTTGCTTGAAGACGTCAGACAACAATGCCATACCCTACGCGTTCTGGGGACCTACCCAACGCAGGAGGAAAGACAATGAAACAACCGATCATCATCGATGCGCCACCGAGCAAATCACTGTCGCACCGGACCCTCATAGCCGCAGCCCTCGCAAACGGAGTGTCTGAAATATCGGCCATACTGGACAGCGACGACATCACCCGTACCCGCGATTGCCTGACCGCCTGCGGCGCGAAGATAGCGGAAAAGGATGGTAAGCTCGTGGTCACCGGCATGGAAGACGGTCCCAAGGGCGGCAATGCAGACGGCAAGAATAAAGACGAAAAAGCGGCTGAGCTTTTCATGCATGAATCCGGCACCACCTGCCGCCTGATGACCGCTGTGGCCGGGGCCGGGCATGGTTCCTTCCATGTTCACGGAGCAACCCGCATGCACGAACGTCCCATGGCCGAGCTGGTCGGTGCGCTGGGCAAGCTGGGCTCTAAATTCAAATACGAGAATGAAGAGGGATATCTCCCCTTCATTATGACCAGCAAGGGTTACACCAAAAAAAAGGTGGAGATCACTCTGGAAGAAAGCAGCCAATACCTCTCCGGCCTGCTTTTGGGTGCTCCACTGGCCGGGCATGAAACCGTTATCTCTGTCACTGGCAAAAAAGCCGTATCCTGGCCCTACGTTGCCCTGACCTTGCGGATCATGGAGGATTTCAAGGCCGGTTTCGTGGTGGAGATCAAGAAGAACAAGACATGGCAAGTCGTTCCGTGGCGGTCGATCAAAGGCGTGACCCCCGGCAAAATTAGGTTCATTGTCAAACCCACCGGCTATGAGTCAACCGACTACAAGGTGGAAGGCGACTGGTCCAATGCCAGCTATTTTCTGGCCGCCGGAGCCGTGGGCAGAAGACCTGTGCTTCTCAAGGGCCTTGCCGCTGATTCGCTTCAGGGCGACCGGGCCATTATGGATATCCTGAGCCAGATGGGAGCCGATATCACGGTCACTTTCGATGGCATCCTGATAATGCCGAGCACATTGCGCGGTATCGATGTGGATATGGGCCGCTGCCCTGATCTGGTTCCCACCGTGGCCGTCGCTGCTGCCTTTGCTTCGACCCCGACCATCATCAGGAACGTGGCCCACCTGCGCATCAAGGAAACAGACCGCCTTCAGGCCTGTGCCGATGAGGTGGCCCGCACCGGGTGCGAAACCGAGATTGTCGATGACTCGCTGATCATTCGTCCGGGCAGGCTCCCCAAGGGACATCCGATAAGTTTCACCACCTACGGCGATCACCGTATGGCAATGTCCATGGCCCTGTTTGAACTGGCCGGAATTGATGCCACCTTTGATAACCCGGCCTGCGTCGGCAAATCATTTCCGGGATTTTGGGACGAATGGAAGAAAATAGTCGAATGAAGTCAAATTAATAGCCTCTAAAAAATGAAGTGAAATCATGAGTGTTTCGGGCATCGACAAAATCGCCATTGTGGGCGCAAGCGGTCAGATGGGAGGTCTTTTTTGCAAGGACTTCCGCAAGCTGGGTTGCTCTGTCGCGGAGTTGGGCCGTCCCCTTGAGGACGATGCCATCCGCGATGCGCTTGACGGTTGCGACCTGCTTCTTTTGAGCGTGCCAGTGACTAGCATGGACAGCGTGCTGGACCAGATGTTGCCTCATTTGAGCGCACCGACCATCCTCTGTGATGTCGGCTCGGTCAAGACGATGCCCATGAAATCCATGCTCGACAGATACGATGGGCCGGTGGTGGGAACACACCCGTTGTTCGGGCCGGTCATCCCGGAAGGGTTCCTGCCAAAGGTAGCCGTGATGCCGGGGCGTGAGTTCGATACACCAGCCGCTGCGCAGATTTGCAAGCTGTTCGAGGCTTGCGGCTATAGCTGTTTTTATTCCACGGCAGAGGAACACGACAAGGCCATGGCTTTGATTCAGGGCCTCAATTTTACGTCCACGGTGGCTTTTCTGGCTGCCGCGAGTGATGTTGATTCCATAGAGAATTTTGTTACGCCGTCGTTTCAGCGCAGATTGGATTCCGCACGCAAGATGCTGACTCAGGACACCGAGCTTTTTGGGGTGATTTCTGAGGCAAACCCGTTTTTGCAGGAGGCCAACCGCAAGTTCATGTCTTACTTGAGTTTGGCTGCTAGTGGAGATCTTGATCTGCTCGCAGATCGGGCCCTTTGGTGGTGGCGTAACGACGAGTCATATTAAGGGATGCGGTTTTTGCCGTGTGCACGGATTGCTTGTGAGAGTGACCGAGGCCGCATCCCGAAAAGGGGTGCGGCCTTATTTTTTTCCGAAGGAAAAGGAGGGAAAATGGGGGATACGTGAAAGGGAAATTTTATAGGAAAGAGGAAGCGGAAGCGGAAGGAGAAAGAGTGATTTGGAAGCCGCCTTTGGCGGAATGAAGAATCATTTGAGGGTTTCGCACCCTCCGGGAGCGAGTTACTTTTGTACCAAAGCGAACAAAAGTAACCAAAAGTCGCTTTTTTGCGGATGAGCCTGGAAGCGATGGCCAAGAGCCAGTAAGCGGCTTCACTGCCCGGAAAGATAGCCTGTTACCCATCCATTTTCCGGGCTACGCTCCGCCGCTGGTAACTGGCTCTAAGCCCCGCTTCCAATTGCGGGTCTTCGTGAGGAAGGCTGGATCGGGTGTGAAAGGACTCAAACCGCCAACTGGGCATCCCGCCCCGCGAGGTCGCCGAAGGCAGTAATGGGGTCAAGGGGTATCAACCCCTTGCAGGTCCAGGACAGCGTCCTGGTCCCGCTGAAAGCGACCGCCGGTAGGCATACTAAAAACGG
>JAFLJW010000341.1 GCA_022712815.1 Pseudodesulfovibrio sp.
AACGAACAAAGCGGTTTCACGCCCTCCGGCGCGAGTTACTTTTGGGCCAAAGCGTCCAAAAGTAACCAAAAAACGCTTTTTTGCGGTGTGATCGAGGCTCCCGCAGCAAGAAGCAGTATCGTCGCTTTGCTAACGAAAAGGCCAAGATGGTCGAAGACTCCCGTCTTGTCCGGTTTCGTTTGGCCGCAAAACGATGAACTGCTTCTAAGCTGCTCCCGCCTATTGCGGGCCTTCGTAAGAAAGATCAAAAATGATGTGGAGAGTTTTGATCTGAAAGGCTCCCTCGATATCGACTGCACTTGCCTTTTCTTTCAGCTTTACTTCTGTGCATTGCAACAGCGATTAAGGGTACTTTGGGTTAGAAGCCGACCAAGAGGAAAGAGCGGCTTTTGTGGACGGAATCCGAAAGAGCATTATTAACAATCCTTCCCGTACGAAAAGGGAGAGCCTATACTTTTCATGGCTGGGAGCGATTCCTCTTGGATCGGATTCTTGACCAAAGCACCCTGCGGCCAAGTTTGGAAAGCCGAGTTTTTTTGGTTCGTTTTTTGGGGCGGCTCAGCCAAAAAATGAACCCCGCCCGGGGAGGGCTGCCTTTAGGCATCTTAATTCTTTGTCTTTTTCTTTTTTCCTTTTCCCTCTTTCCTCCCCCATCTTTCTTTTCATGTGCAGGTTTAATGAAGAAGGAGACAAGTGTAGCAAACCTGCACGACAAATTTTCAAAAAACTCAACCCGGATGGGTCCTTTTTAACAGAACTTGCACGAGGTTTTGAAAAGGCGTATTGTTTTCAAAAGCTGCTTCCCTTCGTCGCTCTGAAGGGGTGATTACATATGTCTGATACAAATCTTTCGGCCCTTTCCGCGCTGGGTACTGTCCAGCAGGTTTCGGCCAACAACATCGCCAATGTGAATACCGACGGCTTCGAGGCCAGTTCGGTCGTTCTTGAATCCGGCCCTGAAGATCAGGGTGTGCAGGTTGCTGCCATTCATCAAAGCACAATTGACGGCCCCATGATCAACGGGGTCGAAGGTTCCAACACCGATATCGGCACCGAAATGGTGGGCATGATGAAGACCAGTCATGCATTTTCCGCCAATGTCGCCGCCATTCGTGTGTCCGAGGAAATGACCGGCCATCTGCTCAACATGATTGCATGATTCGCTGCTTGACAGCCTCACGAACTGTACCCTACGGTCAATAATGGCCCGTCTGCGCTCACTCCTTTTTTTTGGGGTGATACAAGGTGGGCCATACTTGCGTTCAACAACGAGGATATAATGACCAGAAATACCGTGAAGACCGATTATGACGTTATCATTGTCGGCGGTGGCCCGGCGGGTTTGTTTGCCGCTTATTACCTGAGCGAGCACAGCGATTTGGATGTGCTTGTGATCGAAAAAGGCAAGCGGTCGCTCAAGCGGAACTGCCCGTTGTCCGGCGATCAGGAATGCATCAAATGTCGCCCCTGCAACATTTTGTGCGGTGTCGGCGGAGCAGGGCTGTTCTCTGATGGCAAGCTCAATTTCATCTACAAGCTCGGCAAGACCGACCTGACCCAGTTCGTGAGTACGTCAGAGGCAATGGCCCTCATTGACGAGACCGAGGAGATATTCAATCGCTTTGGCATGGACGGGCAGGTCTTTCCTACGGACATGGAAAAAGCCATGGAGATTCGCAAAAATGCCCGCAAGCACGGCATCGATCTTCTTGTCATCAAGCAAAAGCATTTGGGCAGCGACAATCTGCCGGGTCATATTGCGGGCATGGCCGATCATCTCCGCGAGAAAGGCGTGTTTTTCCATACGTCCGAGACGGTCAAGGATGTGGTGATCAGTAAGGGGCAGGTCACGGGCGTGGTTTCCAATCGTCACGAATACACTGCCAAAAACGTTATCCTCGCCCCCGGCAGGGTGGGTGCGGAATGGGTTGGTTCCGTAGCTCAGAGCCATGGTATCGAAGTTGCCCAGCGCGGTATCGAGGTCGGTGTGCGCGTCGAGGTCCACAATGAAATCATGCAGGATATGTGCTCCATTATTTACGACCCGACATTTTTTATCAGGACCAACAAGTATGACGATCAGACCCGGACGTTCTGTACCAATTACGGCGGGTTCGTGGCCCTTGAAAATTATCAGGATTTTGTCTGCGTCAATGGCCATGCCCTGATGAACACCAAGTCCGAGAATACCAACTTCGCCTTCCTGTCCAAGGTCGTTCTCACCGATCCGGTGGAAGACAATCAGGCCTATGGCGAATCCATCGGGCGGCTGGCGACCTTGATCGGCGGCGGCAAACCCATCCTGCAAAGGTTTGGCGATCTCAAGCGTGGCCGTCGTTCCACCTGGGACAGAATCAGGAACAGTTACATTGAACCGACCATGCGAAACAGTACCCCTGGCGATATCGCCATGGCCCTGCCCGAGCGCATCCTGACTAACCTCATGGATGGCTTGGAACAGCTCAATAACGTGGTTCCCGGCGTGTCCAATGACGAGACCCTGCTCTATGCCCCGGAGATCAAATTCTTCGCCACTCAGGTGGAGACCGAAGCGCATCTGGAAACGGCAGTCAAGGGATTGTTCGTGGCCGGAGACGGCCCGGGCGTGGCCGGTAACATCGTGGGAGCCGCGGCCACCGCTCTTATCCCTGCCAAGGAGATTTTACGCCGGAGGTAGGCTGCTGATAAAGGCCTGATTGCGTCGTTGCTGGGGAAGACACAAATCCTCACGTATTAAGAATACGCTTCGGCCTTGTGCCTTCCCCAGCGCCTAGCACTCAAACCTTTCTCAGCAGCCTACGAAATGATCGGGGAAGGTCCGATTGCATCGTTGCTGGAGAAGACACAAATTCTCATGTATCAAGAATATGCTTCGACCTTGTGTCTTTCCCAGCGCCTAGGCTTCAATCCTATCCTTGCCTTTTTCTAGATTTTTTTAAAAAAAGTGGCCGGGAATGTTGACATAGTGTCATTTTGTTGACAGGGAGAATGTATACTTAAAGAAATAGTTGCGGGAGGCCTTCTCCCTTTGGCTACATTTACACGCGATTACGGAGGATAAATGGCACTCACCCTGGACGGTATGATCGGGGACAGTTCGGTTCTTGCCGAGGTCTTCAGGGTCCTGGCGAAAGTCGCACCCACGAACAGTACGGTCCTTGTGACCGGCGAATCCGGTACTGGCAAGGAGCTTCTGGTTCGCGCACTGCATCAGAACAGTGTACGCCGCAACAACGCCTTCATTCCCATCAATTGCGGGGCCATTCCCAGAGAATTGCTCGAATCCGAATTGTTTGGTCATGAAAAAGGTGCATTCACCCACGCCATAAGATCGCGTCCGGGCCGGTTTGAACTCGCTGATGGCGGCGCCATTTTTCTCGATGAAATCGGGGAGATGGAGTTATCTCTTCAGGTCAAGATTTTGCGTGCGCTTCAGGAAAAGGAAATCGAGCGCGTGGGCGGTACGTCCATCAAAAAGATCGACGTGCGCGTGGTGGCAGCCACCAACCTCGATCTGGAAGAGGAAGTTTCTGCCGGTCGTTTCCGCGAAGACCTGTTCTATCGGCTCAACGTCATCCCCATGCATTTGCCGCCGTTACGTGATCGCGGAGCGGACATACTGCTTCTGGCAAATCATTTTTTGTACGGTCAATGCACCACCAAGGATCGTGCACAGCTTACGCTTTCTGAAAATGCCAGAGAAATGCTTTTGACCTATTCGTGGCCCGGTAACGTCCGGGAACTGGAAAATTTCATGGAGCGGCTTTCCATTTTGTGCGATGGAAACGAAATCCTGCCCGAAGATCTGCCTGAAAAGATTTTCAGGGATATTGGCGAAAAGCCCCTTACCAAAGAGGTCGAGGTCCAGCCCATGCGTCCGGCAGGGTTTTCCTGGCCCACCTTGAAGGATATGGCGGACAAAACTCTTCATCTCAAGGACTTTCTTGAGGCCATTGAAGGACGGTTGATTGAAGAGGCTCTTGAGCGCGCTGGTGGTGTCAAGAACAAGGCCGCCGAACTGGTCGGAATCAAGCGGACCACACTTATCGAGAAGTTGAAAAAGAGGAACCTGCTGTAAATGTGGGGAGATAGGGTGGATGGCTCTGCCCCATCGGTTGCACGACAATTGCATAACTGCTCGACGTGACTGTGAAAAGTGCTAAAAATTCACTCTGGCCTCTTGTATTGGCCTTTCTCATGGGACTGGTGCATGCCGTCCCAGCCAATGCTTTACGTGTGAATTTTTCTTCCAAGGGTGATTCCAACCTACTTTTATTTTCTTTTGATTCCAATACTTTGCCTGATTTTTCGGTGCGCCGTATCGGTTCCAAGGAGCTGGCGATCACATTCCCGGCTGATATTTGGGACACCGAGACCAAGCCTGGCAAAAAAGACCTTCCCGGCAAACTTGTCCAGTCCATATCCACCGCCAAAAATGTGGTACAGGTCAAGACCCGGACCAATGCGTTTGGTTTTATTCGCATTCCGTCACCCGGCAAGATGGAGTTTGTCCTTCAGCTTTACCGTGATCCCATTGGTGCGCGTTGGAAACCGCCGGTTGCCAAATCAGCGGTGGCTCCGCCCCCCAACCCGGCCCCCAACCCGGTCTCCAAACCGGCCCTTGAACCAGCCCCTCAGCCGGTAGTACAATCTGTACCGGAACAGGTGGCACCCAAGCCTGTCGGGCAACCGGTCCCGGTCGCGCAGCCGGTTCAACAGCCCTCGGCAGAGGGTGGTGCAGATTTGCCGCCGGAAAATGTGCCAGACAAGCACAAACCGTTTTTCTCCGTGCCGTATTCGGTGCGCAATGAAGTGTCTCCTCCCGGAGAGAGCATTGGTTCTGTGACCCAGGCTCCTGCCGCATCAGGGGCAGTGTCGGGCGAATATCCACCCGCCAGCGAGTTGCGATTCAAAGCTCAGAATAAAATGGCTGAAGAGGTCAAATTTGCGGAACTGGCCGGAGCTGAATCTGGCCGTGCGCCTGTTGTCGGTCTGGTTGACCCTGAGAAAGCCCAGGCCGTTGGCGGGGCTGTCGGTGGAGCTGTCGAAGATGGTGTCGAACCGCTTGAAGCTTCGGGGCAGGGAGCTGCGGGAGGCGTTGTTGCTCCGCCGCCTCCATCTCCAGAGACCGTGGTCTCAGGTCAGGGGCAGGCTGGTGGTTCAGTTGCTCCTCCTCCGGGACAGCTGGTTGATGTTGCACCTCTTTTGTCAGAAGTATCCGGCGCAGGGCAGGCCGGTGGTGCGGTTGCACCTCCTCCGCCTTCGGTTGTGCAGGGTGCACCGCCGCCGGAGCTTGCGCCTGATGAGATGAAACAGGATGCAGAATCTGTTCAGGCGGCTCAGGTTTTAGAAACTACCACGGAAGAACAGCCCGTTGAAGAAGAGCCGGACTTGACCGTAATCGAACCCGATGCGGACACGGACACGGTATCAAGCGAGCTTGCAGTGGATAACGCCACAGCGGAGTCGGCTGCCAGGGAAGAGGAACTCAAGAATCGGCTCTATGAGGGCCAGTCCATGATGTTTAACGGCAACCTTCAGGGAGCCTTGCCCATATTTGAAGGTCTCCTGATTGAGCCAAAGCTGCCAGATGGTCTTCGTGAGGAAGCTCTGTATGCCGTGGCTGACATCAAGAAGCAAATTTTCAGTGATGATCTGGTCGGAAATTTTGAAGAAGTTTCCCAAGCGTTTATCGAGGCCATGAATTCGAATTTGCAGTCCAATAAAGTGCCGCGTGCCTTGCTCAATCTTGGGTTGATAAATTTGCAGGTGGGAAATTTCCCTGAGGCCAAGGCCTATTTCAAGATTCTTCAGGAAAGATACCCCGATGACGATAATATCCCGTCCATCAGCTATTATTGGGGGGAGTATTATTACAAGCAGGGCGAGTATAAAAAAGCTGCCGATCAGTTCCAGTATCTCATCCAGACCTACCCGGAACACCAACTGGTCAAGCAGGCTGCTTACTATCTGGCCGATTCTCTCAACCGGACCGGGTTTGTCGAGCAGGCTTTTCAGATCGTTGACTATATTGATAAACGCTGGCCAGATTATTACATGGAGAACATGCAATTCTTGAGACTGGCTGGCGGCGTGGAAATGCAGCTCAAGAAATGGCCGGAAGCCAAGAATCATTATTTTACTTACTACAACCTCAATCCCGATGCCGATGGCGCGGATGTCGTCCTGGCGCGGATCGGTGATCTGTATGTCAGACTGGGTCTGAAAAAACCGGCCAGGCAGATATACGAGAAGGCCGTGGAGGATTATCCGACCATGGAAGGTGGGCTGGTTGCCAAAATGAGGTTGGCGGAAGAGGGCATATATGACGAACCATCCATGTCCGAGATGGTGAATGTGTTTGACCGGCCCTACAACAAGAAGCCGGAGAATATTTATAAGGAGATTGTCGATGGGTATCCAGACAGTCCCCTTGCACCCATTGCGCAGCTCAAGCTCGCCATGTGGTATGCCTTCAACAAGAAATACTCGGAAGCATTGGCCGCTGCACAGGATCTTATCGAGAAATTCCCTGACAGCCCGCTGGTGGACAAGGCCAAGACCCTTGGCGATTCGGTCTTTGCCCTGGCCGTACCCGGCATGGTGGCTGAGGAAAGGTATGGTCGTGTCGTCAGATACTGGGAGACCTATGACTTCATAGGCAAGGACGACTCCAAGGTTGATGACCAGACAATGCTGAATATTGCCACGAGTTATTGGAAAATCGGGAGACCGGAAAAGGCATTGGAAATCATCGAGCCTTATTTGCAGAAGAAGCAGATCGACAAGATATCCGATGAAGCTCTTGGTCTGGCCTTGAATATCTATCTTGACCAGTTGGCCTGGAAAAAGATCACTGACCTGGTCGGCATGACCAAGGAGAACTGGAAACTCAAACCAGCGCAGCAACGGCAGCTTGACTATGCCCGTGCCATGTCTTTTCAGAATATGGGTGATGCCAGAAAGGCCTTGCCCATGTGGGCCGAGATTGCCAAAGATATGAGGATTGACCCGGCTTTCAGAGCCTATGCCATGTACTACATGTCCAAGGATGCCATGCAGCGTCAGGACCTGCGCCGAGTCTTTGTCTATGCCCAGGAAGCCCTGACTTTGCTTTTGCAGACCAGAGGCGACCCGGAAAAAATAAAGGATACCGTGCTCATGTCCATTTACGCTACCGAGCGTTCAGGCCGGTACGAAGAGGCCCTCAAATGGGCCAAGGAATATGACCAATACATTGAGGTGGACAACCCGGAATGGGCGTCCACGCGGTTCAAGCTCGCCCGTATTTACAGAAAGGCCGGGGCCATCGACGAATGGAAACAACTGCTTGGCGATATCATCGAGAAGAAGCCTGAAACCCTGCAAGCCCAGCTCGCCAAATCGGCTCTTGATACCTATGATCTGGAACAACAGGCCCAGCAATACGCACCCGCTCCCCAGTAGCGGTTCAAGGGACTCTTGGCTACAATTCAAGGAGAGAAGACATGGACAGGCAACCCATAGTCGCCGGACGTTTTTACGATGCCGATCCTGACAAACTGAGTATCATGGTTGACGGATTTCTTGCCCGGAGCGAAGACCGTAAACCGGAGAAAACCCTGCTCGCCATGGTTCCCCACGCCGGGTATGTGTTTTCCGGCGCAGTCTGCGGCAAGACCCTCGGATTCGCCAATCTCGAATCGACCATTTTGCTCCTCGGTCCCAATCACACGGGTAAAGGCGAACGTTTTGCCCTCTGGCCTGATGGCGGCTGGAGCATCCCGGGCGGCTCCGTACCCATCGACACGGAACTGGCGCAGGCCCTGCTTGGGGCTGACGATGCCATCATTGCCGACACCAGTGCTCACATGGGTGAACACTCTCTGGAAGTAATCCTGCCTTTTTTGCGCTCCCTGAATCCTGAAACGACCATCGTTCCCATCTCCATTTCAGCCCACTCTTTCGATGCCCTGGAGAAGGTCGGCAAGAGCATCGGCAAGGTTCTCAAGGCCTTTGATCGCCCTGTATCCATCGTGGTCAGCTCGGACATGAGCCATTACATCACCCACGATGATGCCAAAAAACAGGATTC
>JAFLJW010000434.1 GCA_022712815.1 Pseudodesulfovibrio sp.
CCGGAATACATGCAGCTCTCGATCATCAAGGAGCGGTTTCCAAACGTGCCGCGCCTCGCCCTGACCGCCACGGCGGACGAGCCGACCCAGCGCGATATCATCAAGAACCTGCACCTTGAACAGGCCCGGATTTACGCCACCGGCTTTGACCGGCCAAACATCCGCTACTCAGTGTTGCCCAAGAACCAGCCGCAGCAAATGTTGCTTAGGTTCATTCAGGACAACCACCCCGGCGATGCCGGTATCGTCTATCGCCTCAGCCGCAAGAAGGTCGAGAAAACCGCTGCATTTTTGGATAAAAACGGGATCACGGCCCTGCCCTACCACGCCGGCCTGAGCAAGGAAGTCCGGTATCGCAATCAGGAACGGTTCATGCGCGAGGAAGGCGTGGTCATGGTTGCCACGGTCGCCTTTGGCATGGGTGTGGACAAGCCGAACGTCCGGTTTGTCTGCCATGTGGAACCTCCCAAATCACTTGAGGCATACCACCAGGAAACAGGCCGTGGCGGGCGCGACGGGCTCCCGGCTTCGGCCTGGTTGTGCTTCGGGTTGCAGGACATCGCCATCCTGCGTTCCATGATTGATTCGGGCGAGGCCGACGAAACGCGCAAACGGGTGGAGCACCACAAACTCGGTGCGCTCTTCGCATTTCTGGAAACAGCCGGGTGCCGTCGCCAGTCCGTGCTGAGCTATTTCGGCGAACATATCGAGCCGTGCGGAAACTGCGACAACTGCTTAAACCCGGTGGAAACATGGGACGGCACCGAGGCCGCGCAAAAGGCCCTCTCAAATATTTACCGCACCGATCAGCGGTTCGGAGCCAATTATCTGGCCGATGTGCTCATCGGTAAAAACAGTGAGCGCATCAGGCGATTCGGACATGATCAAGTTTCCACCTACGGCATCGGCAAGGAGATGACTCAGGACCAGTGGAAATCAGTCTACCGCCAGTTGACCGCTGCCGGTCTGGTATCGGTGGACATGGAGCGCCATGGCTCCCTTGCCCTTAACGAGCGGTCATGGCCCGTACTCAGGGGCGAGAAGGAAGTCCGGTTGCGCACCGACCCGGTTATCGCCCGGAGGTCAAAGAAAAAACGTCTGCCCGTCACCATGGATGACGTACTCAACAATTGGGAATCACAGGCCTTGTTCGATTCCCTGCGCGAACTTCGCCTCAAGATTGCCGGGGAGCAATCCGTGCCTCCCTACGCGATTTTCCCGGACAAGACATTACTGGAATTCGTCCGTTACCGTCCGCAGGATATTGCGTCAATCGGTCTCATGACCGGCGTGGGCGAGGTCAAACTAGACCGCTTTGGTGCGCCTTTCCTTGAAGGTCTTCAGGCCCACGAGGAAGAACATGGCCGCCCGGAAAACCTGCCTGAGGTGCCTGTCGAGCGAGCTGAAAAACGTGAAAGGAAAAAGGAAAAGGCCGAGAGCAGGGAGTTCTCGTCCACGGCAGAGAAATCCCTTGAACTTTTCCGTGAACTCGGTGATGTGGACGCGGTTTCAAAAAAGCGTGAACTCAAGCCCCGCACCATCTGGAACCATCTGGTTCAGGCCGCGAGCTTTGGCAAAATTGATTACCGGACCTTGATTGATGTCACAGACGAAGAGGTTCAGCTAATCAAAGGAACATGCGACGAATTCCGGCAAAAAGGGATTGTCGCGTTGACGCCGATCTTTGAGGAGTTTGAAGAAAAATATTCTTTCGAGGTCCTCCGGCTCGTCAGAGCCTGCGCGAAGTAAAACCGTCCCTCTCCTTTCCTTCTCCTGCATTCTTTCCATCACCTTCTCCCTCCTTCCTTCACTCTGATAATGAACAAACTGTCACCTACCTTCCCATTGCCTGTCACGAAGCTGTAACAGTCGAGGTTTATCTATACGGTGCAAGTCAACGAGATTGATTTTTCACTTCATATAATCTTAAGGAAGGTATCCTGATGAAAAAACTGCTTATCGCATTCGTGGCCCTGGCTGTCCTGAGCGTGTCTGCTCTGGCTTTTGCTTCTGAAATCCGCATCAAAGGCTCCACCACCGTTGATCCGGCCATGAAAAAACTCGTCTCCGTCTATCAGGCCGCTCACCCCGGCGTGAATTTTTCCATTTCCGCCACAGGTTCCGGCGACGGCGCCAAGGCGATCATCAACAAGACCGCCAACATTGGCATGATGTCCCGCGACATGAAGCCAGCCGAAATCAAAAAATGCCAAGCCCTTGGCTTTGAGCCGATCCAGTTTGTCATTGCTCTTGACTGTCTGGTTCCCATTGTCCACCCCTCCAATCCGGTTAACGCCCTGACCACCGCCCAGCTCAAGAACATTTATCAGGACAAAATTGGTGACTGGAAGGACGTTGGCGGACCCAAGGGCATGATCGCCCTGTTCTCCCGTGAAACAAACTCCGGCACTTACGAAGTCTGGCACAAAAAGGTCATGAAAAAGGAAGACGAGTTTGATCTGGTCTCCCGCATGCCGTCAAACGCTGCCATGGCTGCCAAAATTTCCGGTAACAAGAAGGGCATCGGCTACGTTGGCCTTGGTTTCCTGAACCCCAAGATCAAGGCATTGACGGTCAATGGCATTAAAGCCACTGTCGCCACCGGCAAGGATGGTTCCTACCCGTTGTCCCGCGGCCTGAATCTCTACACTGGCGGCCAGCCCACTGGTGAAACCAAGGCATTCATCGACTTTGTCATGTCTTCTGCCGGTCAGAAAATCATTGCTGAAGTCGGCTTTGTCCCGATTATCTAGTTGAGTTGAAATCCTGGTCTGAAGTTTGAAATCCCCGCCGGGATGCTGGAATGCAGCCCGGCGGGATCACGCGTGAAGAGAGACGGAGAATCAATGCTGTCACGAAAAAATAAAGAAAAGGCCATCAAGATCGCGTTTCTGCTCGCAGCCAGCGCGTCCATCATCGCGCTCGGCCTGATCATGTATTTCCTGATTAACGAAGCCTTGCCCACATTCCTGGGTTTTGATGCCATGGGCGAACATTTTGAAGGGGTCAGTTTTGTCGATTTCATATTCGGCGACAAATGGAAACCCGTTTCCGAAAACCCGCAATGGGGCATCCTTCCCCTCATCATGGGTTCGGTCTGGGTGACCATTCTCTCCTCAATCATCGCCATCCCGCTCGGTATCATGACCGCCATCTATCTGGCCGAGATCGCTCCGAACAAAGTGCGCGAGATAGTCAAACCCATGGTCGAGTTGCTGGCCTCCCTGCCATCGGTTGTGATCGGTTTCTTCGGTCTGGTCGTGGTCGCGCCGATCCTGCTTGATATGTTCGAGATCCGCTTTGGCGTCAATATGCTCAACGCGTCGATCATGCTCGCCTTCATGGCCGTGCCGACCATCACCTCCATTGCCGAGGATTCCATTCATTCCGTTCCGACTGAATTGCGTGAAGGTTCTTTGGCTCTGGGCGCGACCCGTTTCGAGACCATCCGGCGCGTGGTTCTCCCGGCTTCCTTGTCCGGCCTGTGTACGGCAGTCATCCTCGGCATGTCCCGCTCCATCGGCGAGACCATGGTCGTGCTGATGGTAGCCGGTGGCGCAGCCCGTATCCCGAACTCCATTTTCGATCCGGTCCGGCCCATGCCAGCTTCCATTGCCGCAGAGATGGGCGAGACCAGCTTCGGCCTTGAGATGCACTACTTCGCACTCTTTGCCATCGCCATGGTGCTTTTCATGATTACGTTTTTATTCAACCTTTTGGCCGACCACATAGCGCACAAATACAAACAAGTCGGCTCAGCCAGTCTATAGACCATTCAAGATGGAGAAATAGCAGAAATGAACAGCAACGAAATGACAATGCCCCGGGCCATTATCCCGGACACTCCCGGTTTTCATGCAAGGCGCAGGCTCAAACAAGAGGCGTGGTTTCTCTTGTTCCGGGGCGCGGTGGTCATCAACGGCCTCGCGCTGTTTATCATCCTTGGTTACATGGTCTACTACGGCCTGCCCGCGATTTCCTGGGATTTCCTCACCGGCCAGCCCACCGAGGGTGGCATGGCAGGTGGTATTTTCCCGTGCATTGTCGGGACGTTCTACCTGAGCATCGGGTCCATGGCCCTGGCCCTGCCGATGGGCGTGGCCGCTGCCATCTACCTGCATGAATATGCGAAACCAGGCTTGTTCATGCGCATAATTCGTCTGTGCATCAGCAATCTGGCCGGTGTTCCATCCGTGGTCTTCGGGTTGTTCGGCATGGCCTTTTTCGTGGCTGCCCGGGACTTGGGCGGGCTAGGCATGGGCGTGTCCATCGCTGCTGGTTGCATGACGCTGGCCGTCCTTATCCTGCCGGTAATCATCGGCACCAGTGAGGAAGCCCTGCGTAGCGTGCCGGACACCTATCGCGAGGCATCTCTCGGCCTTGGCGCAACCAAATGGCAGACCATTTTTAAGGTGGTCCTGCCGTCCGCACTGCCCGGCATCATGACCGGCTCCATCCTCTCCATCTCCCGCGCAGCTGGTGAGACCGCCGCCATCATGTTCACCGCTGCCGCCAGCTACAACCCGACCTTGCCCAGCTCGATTTTTGATGAAGTCATGGCCCTGCCCTACCAGATATACTCGCTATCGGTCTCCTCCACCAATCCCGAGGCAAGCCTGCCGCTCCAATACGGCACCTCACTGGTACTGGTCACACTGGTGCTGGGCATGAACCTGATCGCCATCGTCATCAGGTCAAGGATGCGCAAAAGGTTAAGTCAGTAGGCCTGACAGATTCACTAAAAAAACCGCTCCATATGGGGCGGTTTTTTTGTTGGTTCATCCGATCAAACTCACTTTTTTCTTTCTGATCTCTGACGGGGGGGGGATTGTAACCTTGTTGCAATCTTACAACTTGGTAGCCTGTGCGGTGGAAATCGTCAGCCCTATTCCCGGAGTTTTGCCTTCGAGGTATTCCGGCAGCAGGAACCGCTGCAACGCCTCTTCAAGCAGGTAGTGGGCCACGGTGGTGTCGAGACATGGGCCATGGGGCCGCTCATTGAGTACCCCGAACACCGGCAGGGGATAGGTATCCTGAATCCCGCTGGAAAGATCACGATGACAGGCCACGGCAATGATCATCTTGGGGCGCATCTGGACCACGATGCGCCGGGCAATGGTGCCGCCGGTCGCAACGGCGAGGTTGACGCCGTATTTGTCGTGCAGCTCAAGCAACCCGGCAATGGGGCATTTGCCGCACCTGACACAATTGTTGATGTCGTAAGTCAGTCGCCTGTCACACTTGGAGTTCTGCAAACAATGCGGCATGAGCAGCAGGATCTCTTCTGGCTTGTATTGCCCGGCCTCGGCCAGAACCAGCTCATTATTGACGCTGATGAACGAGAGCATGATATTCTTTTTCTTGATTCTCAAAGCCTTGCCCAGCAGGACCATGACCGGCAGGAAAAACTTGATAGTCAGGCCGCGGAAGCGTCTGGAACCGGGCAGCGGTCTTTTGGTGATGATGTTCAGGAACAACCCCCAATAGGCCACACTGACGCAACCGACCAACACGATCACCACTCCACCCAAAACCCATTTGGCCATGGGATGAATGTTTTCCAGTCCGATGAACGGGACAAGCCACAACGCACCCAGAAACAGGCACACCACAAAGCACGTGCCGCTGATGAGGCCGATAAAGAGGCGCTTGCGCACCATGCGTATGTTGCGTGTCTGGTTCAAATATTCCGCCTAGTTGCAGTCTTTCATGTAGCCACAGGTAAAGGCCGTGGCATCCATGTTCTTCTTGCCCTGCGGCTTTACTTCCGGGGTCAGGTATACTGCATCCGCCGTGGTGATGGCGAGCTTGCCGTCCATCTCGCCCAGCACGGTGCCGGGGTCGATCTTCGGGGTCTGCTCTTCACTGATCTCGCCGGGAGTGAGGTTCAGGCGAATGATCTTGCCGTCCTGATTTTTCCAGTCGAAAAATGCGCCGGGCCACGGATACATGGCGCGAATCTGATTGTGGACGATCTTGGCCGGACGGTTCCAGTCTATCTCGCCTTCCTGCTTGGTGAGTTTTTTGGCGTAGGTGGCGTTGTCGTCGTCCTGCGGGGTCAGCGAGTAGCCGCCGGTCTGCAACCGGGCCATGGCCTCGCAAATACAGATGCCGCCGAGCTTGGCCAGCTCGTCATGGATGGTTCCGGCGTGGTCGTTGTATCCGATACGCAGGGCGCGCTGGACCATGACCGGGCCGGTATCGAGTCCGGCTTCCATCTTCATGATCGAGATGCCGGTGACCACATCTCCGTTCTCAATGGCCCGCTGGATGGGCGCGGCTCCCCGGTACTGGGGCAGCAGGGAAGCATGAATATTGAGCGGATGGAGGGTCGGGATATCAAGCACCGCCTGGGGCAAAATCAGCCCGTAAGCGGCTACCACGAGCACGTCCGGCTTGAGTGCGGCCAGTTCGTCGATGTCGGCCTGCTCCTTGAAATTCAGCGGTTGGAAGACGGGAATATCGTTCTCAAGGGCTACGACCTTGACCGGTGACGGCTTGCACTGCCTGCCGCGTCCGCATGGCCGGTCGGGCTGCGAATAGACACCCACCACCTCGGCTCCCTCAAAGGATAAAAGTATCCTGAGCGTCTCGGCTGCGAAGTCCGGCGTACCCATGAAAACCGTGCGCAGCCTTTTCAGCTCCACTTTTTCACCCGATTTCTCTGTGGGTTTGTCCATCTCTAGCTCTTCCATTTAAGGGCCTTTTTCCTGTACATGGCTTTTTTCAAACGACCTGCGCGGTCGGCGATGGTTATACCGTCCAGATGGTCTATCTCGTGCTGAAGGACAATGGAAAGAAAACCATCGGTTTCAATGCACACTTCCTTGCCCTTCTCGTCAAGAGCCTTGACCTTGACGCTTTCCTTGCGCTTGATCTTGCCTGAAAACTCCGGGCAGCTCAGGCACCCTTCCTCTGACTCAACCTCTCCGTCGCATTCCACGATTTCCGGGTTGATGAGAACCCGCAGGTCCTCTTTCATCTTGGGACCACTCTGGTCCACGCAGATCAGGCGAATGGATTTACCCACCTGCGGCGCGGCCAGTCCGACCCCGTCGTCACCATACATGGTCTCGATCATATTTTCGATGAGTTCCTTGATTTCAGGCGTGATTTCCGTGATCGGTTTCGCCTTTGTCGCAAGGACCTCTTCAGGCCATGTGCATATTTCAAGTTTCATTTCAATTGCCTCCGGCGGCCAGAGAACCTTTTGTAAAAGGTTCTCTGGACTCTCCAAAACTTTTTATGTGCGATAACAAAGCTCTCGTCCTTCGTAAGGGGCGATGTTCGTCATGTTTAATTTTACTTGGAAGAACTGCTAGTCTTCTTTTTTCTTTTCACGCAGCTTTATGCCCAGGTCGCGCAATTGCTTTGTGGGGACGGTGCTTGGTGCTTCGGTCATGAGGCAAGTGGCCTTCTGGGTCTTGGGGAAGGCGATGACGTCACGGATGGACTTGGAGCCGGTCAGGATCATGATCAGGCGGTCCAGACCAAAGGCGATGCCACCGTGGGGCGGTGCGCCGAACTTGAGGGCGTCCATGAGAAATCCAAATTTTTCGCGGGCCTCTTCCTCGCCGATACCAAGTGCACCGAACATGATTTCCTGCTGTTCCGGGGTGTGGATGCGGATGGAGCCACCGCCGACCTCGTGGCCGTTCACGACCAGATCGTAGGCCCGGGCCAGTGCGCTTCCGGGATCGGAAGCCAGAGTTTCCATCTGCTCAGGCTGGGCCGAGGTAAAGGGATGATGACGCGCCACGTAGCGTTTCTCCTCGGCA
>JAFLJW010000425.1 GCA_022712815.1 Pseudodesulfovibrio sp.
ATTTTGCAATATCCAGCTTTCCGGCGGCGAACCCACGGTACGAAACGATCTGCCGGATCTGATCCGGCTTGCCAAGAATAAAGGGTTTCCATTTGTCCAGCTGAATACAAACGGATTGCGCATCGGGCGGGAAAAAGAATACGCCGCCATATTGGCCGAGGCTGGCCTTGATTCTGTTTTCCTGCAATTCGACGGCCTGAGCGACGATATCTATACCACCTTGCGCGGCAAGCCTTTGCTGGAACAAAAGCTTGCCACTGTCGAAGCCTTGTCCGCCGCAGGCATAGGCATTGTACTGGTGCCGACCATCGTGCCGGGGATCAATGACCACAATCTTGGTGCGATCATACGCATGGCATCTGAGAATTCTCCCGGTGTCAGAGGGGTGCACTTTCAGCCGGTAAGTTATTTTGGGAGGTACCCTGAATCTCCGGCAGATGAACAGCGCATCACATTACCCGAACTGATGCGGCTCCTTGAAATCCAGACTGGCGGCGCGATACACGCCTCTGATTTTCTGCCGCCGGGCTGCGAACATTCTCACTGTTCATTTCACGCCAACTACGTGGTTACGGAAGAGCGCGAGCTGAAGAAGCTCTCAGCCAGCGGCACATGCGGTTGTACTCCAAGGCCCGCAAATGAGGGCGCTGACAACGCCAAAGCCTTTGTCAAACGGCAGTGGAGCGCCCCGGAAAAACAATTGCCCATGGCGAACAAAATGATGGATGATCTCGATGCATTCATCGCTCGCGCCGCCACCCACACATTAGCCATATCAGCCATGGCCTTTCAGGACGCCTGGACCCTGGACCTCGAACGCCTCAAGGGCTGCTGCATCCACAGCGTCTCCCCGGACGGGCGGCTCATCCCCTTTTGCGCCTACAACCTCACCGCCATGAATGGCGAAACCCTGTACCGAGGTAAATGTCATGGCCCTGTCATTTCTTGATCAGTGGCTGATTCGGCGCATGAAATGGCCGGATGCGACTGTGCCTCCGACATCTGAAGAGGTTCGTGACTGGCAATGCCATCGGCTGCGGGATGTGGTGGTTCATGCGCGTGCCAACAGTCCTTTTTATGCTCGTCATCTCTCGGATATTGATCCCTCGGCTAGTTGTTCCATGAGTGATTTTTCCCATCTGCCCATGATGACGCCGGATGATGTGCGCAACGGTCCTGAACAGCTCCTTTGTGTGTCTCAGGACGAGATATTCCGGGTGGTGACGTTGCAGAGTTCCGGTACGACAGGTCCTCCCAAAAGGATTTTTCATACTGAGGATGATCTTGAGGCCACAGTGGACTATTTTGGATGGGGGATGTCCAATCTTGTTGAATCGGGGCAGACCGCATTAGTTCTTATGCCCGGAGATCGTCCAGGTGGTGTGGGGAAATTGCTTATGGACGCGCTTACCCGGACAGGGGCGCGTGCCGTGGCTCATGGTGTGATGGAAAACAGTGATGCCGCCCTTGACCATTGCTTGAATGAAGGTGCAGATTGCATTGTCGGCTCCGCGGCACATGTGAATATGCTGGCCTGCGCATGGGAAAAACGGGGCTTGCCAAAGGACCGTATCCGGTCGGTTCTTTTGTGCTGGGATGTGACCCCCATTGCAATAGTGCGCAATGTGGAACGCGCACTTGGTTGTCAGGTGTTTCGGCATTGGGGAATGATCGAAACAGGTCTTGGCGGCGCAGTGGAATGTTCTCCGGGATCGGGCCTTCACCTTCGTGAAACAGATGTATTCATGGAGATCATTGACCCTGAATCAGGGGAGCTTGTGCCTGACGGAACCTTTGGGGAGATGGTTGTAACAACACCTCTCAGGCGCGGGATGCCTCTTATCCGCTACCGGACCGGGGACATGGGGCGAATTCTTACAGGCCTTTGTCGGTGCGGAAGTCCTTTGCGGAGACTTGACCCATTGGTGTATCGCATGGGCGACGGCGTGGATATCGGGTCCGGCTTACTCACGCTCAGGGAATTGAACGAAGCACTGTACATTGTCCCGGGGTTGGAAGACTTTTCTGTGAGTTTTAACGACAGGGTGTTGTCTTTTCGGGTTTGCGGTAACGATGCCGGGCTATTACAACGCGTGCAACTAGCGATGGAACATATACCGGTTGTCGGGCAAAGCATTGTTTCGGGTGCATTGGAAATATCCATCAACATCAATCGAAACGGCACCCCCGCAGTGCCTGGTCTCGGAAAACGTCGAATTCAGATAGATTAGGAGAATTGACTTATGAAATGGTTTGTGAACTCCGTGTGTCAGCTTGTCGATGAGAGTGAAACATTTGTCATGGCAACGGTGGTGGAAAGCTCCGGGTCAACCCCGCGCTCATCTGGTGCAAAAATGGCTATACGGCGTGACGGCAGCATTTTTGGCACTGTGGGAGGAGGGCTTGTTGAAGCCATGGCCTGCAAGGATGGCCTCAAAATGTTGAGTTCCGTGGACGGTACGGCCAAGCTCTCTTTCACGGACATGACGCAGGAAATGGCGGCTGACTCGGACATGATTTGCGGTGGCGGACTATCCATGTTGCTGGAAGTTGTTGACCCTGCCGGACCTTGCGCTGGTGCATACAAAGAATTGAACGATCTGCTGCGGCGAGGTGTTCGATCCGTCCTCAGCACGCATCTTGAAATAACCGATATTTTACGTACTGTAAGGCATGAAATTACGCCTGCTGTCTTGGAAAGTGACCCCATTCATTTCAAGAATGAGGAAACTTCCATGCTGCTGGTCGAGACGTTCATTCCCCCTCCGCCACTATATATCTTCGGGGCCGGGCATGTTTCTCTCTTCACGGCCCGGGTCGGAACCATGGTCGGATTCCGCACTGTGGTGCTTGATGACCGGGATAATTTTGCCAATGTGGCTCGTTTCCCTGATGCTGACGAAGTTATCGTCCTGTCTTCATTTGATGGATGCTGTGATTCCCTTGATATTGGGGATGATGCATTTATCATCATCGTGACCAGAGGACATCTGCATGACCGGAATGTTTTGGCTGAGACTCTGAAGACCAATGCACGGTATATCGGTATGATCGGCAGCACGAAGAAACGTGATAAGATTTATGAATCTCTGCTGGCAGACGGAGTTACAAAACAGAATATTGATCGGTGCCATTGTCCCATAGGCCTTTCCATAGGCGGGCAGACCCCGGAGGAAATCGCAGTCAGCATCGGGGCGGAACTCATTCAGATTCGGTCGGGTCACACCGCATGAATTCCTTGACGGCCATCATTTTGGCAGCAGGGCTTTCCTCGCGCATGGGTGAGTTCAAACCGCTGCTTCCCTTGGGGCGTGGCACAGTCTTGTCAGAGTGCATTGATCTCTTTCATGCCAATGGGATTGAGCGAATTGTTGTGGTTACGGGTAATCGAAATAATGAGGTGAGCACAGCCGCCAGACAGGCCGGGGCCATCCCTGTATATAACGAAAACTTTGTTGAGGGCATGTTCTCGTCAGTGCTGACGGGAATTGAAATATTGGGAAGTGATACGGCTGGATTTTTCATGCTTCCGGTGGACATTCCGCTTGTGCGTCGTGAAACGGTTGGTCGTTTGATTGATGAATTTGAACGAACTGATCCGCTGGTCCTTTATCCCCGATTCAATGGCGAACGAGGACATCCCCCGATAATAAGTCAGCGTGTTTTGCCGCAGATTAAGGCACATGATGGTGCCGGGGGGTTACGGGCCGTGCTGGATGCGTGTGAATTTGGTGCACACGATCTGGATGTGGCTGATTTTGGTACGATGCATGACCTTGATCACCCGTCAGACTACGAGTTGGCACAGTCGCTTGTTGGCAATGAGTATCCTACGGAAGAAGAATGCAGGCAGCTTTGGCGCATCTATGATGTCCCGTTGAATGTTGTCGGTCACTGTCGTGCTGTTTCGCGTGTTGCCGAGTTTCTCTGTCAGAGGCTTAATTCCCGGAATGGGGAAGGGGGGCTTGATCCCGCTTTAGTCCGGGGTGCGGCTTTGACTCACGACATAGGCAAAGGCACAAAGCGGCATGAGGCCGCTGGTGCGGAAATGTTGCACAATCACGGCTTTCATGTTGCAGCCGACATTGTTCTGGCTCATTTTGATTTATCGCTCCACCCGGGTGAGCCGATCACGGAAAAGGAGATCGTGTTTCTTTCCGACAAGCTCGTTCGCGGTGAATCCCCGATTCCTCTGAAAGAGCGGTATCTGGATAAGTTGGCATTACATGGTCATGAACCCGGTGCGAAACAGGCTATTCTTGGTCGTCTGGAGCGTGCTTCTGATATGCTTGTTCGTTTTGACAAGGAGATGGGAATTCCCGCTGAACAGCTCGCACAGGATGTCTTGAGATGATCGTGTTGATGCGGCACGCCATGACTATCGGAGGTGCGGGGTATTGTATCGGCCGGACTGCTGTTCCGCTTTCCGAGGAAGGGCGGGAACAAGCTCAGGGATTGGTTGAGACTCTGGGGCGCATTGATTTCGCACGGCTGTGTTCCAGCCCGTCGCAACGCTCTATGGATACCATATCACCGCTGGCGGCCTTGCGGAGTAAGCCCGTGAAGGTATTGCCTGAACTGGATGAAATTCACATGGGCGCATGGGATGGACTCTCTTTTGAGAGTATTCGTCAGGATTTTCCAGACGCTTACGCCGAACGAGGACGCCGATTTGCAGATTTCAGGCCTCCGAATGGTGAAAACTTTTCCGATGTGGCCGACCGGGCCATGACGGCTTTAGGTGCACTTTCCACGGAGAGCCAGCCCACGTTGATTTTGACGCATGCCGGGGTCATTCGTTCCGTGTTGTGTCGGCTGACGGGGCGTTCCATGGACGATTTGTTCTTTTTTCGTCCGGGACATATTCAATCCACAATCGTTGAAGCGACCGGGGATGGTTTGAAATTTATCGCGACAGACATTTTGCCTGAAGCAATTGTTTCATATCTTTGATCCACGCAAAAAAGGCCACACTGCATATTGTCAGTGCGGCCTTATTCAATGCATGAGAGGTTAGCTGCTTTTCGGACAGAACCGATCCCAGCCCATGATACTGGCGGCACCGGAGATGGTGGTGCCATAAAAGAGTACAGGCTTGTCCGCGAAGAACATGTCGATGGTGCTGTTGGCAAAGGTAGTGCCGGTGACGAGCAACAGATCGCACCATTTGATTGCGTTTTGGGTAGCGTTGCCCCCTTCCACGAATACACCGCGTTTTACCTGACCAACATTATCCGGGTCGAGGTCGATGAGCCTGACTTTGGTTTTTGCATTCAACGCCTCGGCCAGAGCTGGTTGAAATCCGATGATGGTGATGCGGCATTGCCCATGTTTTTCACGGATGTGATCGAATATCTCTTGTGAGCATTGTTTGGGGCCGGAGTCCTTGCAATGGACGGTGCCGGCTGCCATGCCAAGGGATCGACATACAGCATTGAGTGTGGAGACAAATACGGCGCGGTTGAAATTGTTATCCAGGGGGAGGGAGACCACCTCGTTCAGCGTGCCGGTATAGTTGCCGTAGTTGTCAGTGAAGGCTTGCCCCCGCGCATTACGGAAGGTTGCTTCCATGAGTTTTTCCTTGCCCTGTTGAATGGGGAAGTCCTTTTCTTCAGGGGTGCCGATGGCCTCCTTCACACTCAGGGGGCCAGCAGATATCGTGATGCTTTCACCTAGAATATCTTCTTTTTTCCAAAGGGCGATGGCCTTGTCGCGAACCGTTTCCAATACTGTTTTCATGATTTTTCCTAAACGGCTGAAAGCCTTTTGAGTGCAATGAATATGATCAGGGAAAATACACCGATGATTGCAGATAACACAAGTGCCCGCTCGAATTCTCCGCTAAATACGGCATTGTAGATTTCAAGGGAGAGCGTGTTGGTTTTTCCAATGATGTTTCCGCCGAGCATCAGTGTGATACCTACTTCGCCCAGCGATCTGCCCAGGGCTAGAAACCAGCCGGATGCAACGTTGCGCCGGACATTTGGCAGCAGTACCAACCAGAATGTCTGCCAGTTGTTTTTGCCGAGAACCTGCGAAATCTCAGCCAGTCGTTGCACGTCTCCCCGCAGGGCCGCTTCCACTGGTTTTACCATGAGAGGCAGACCGGCCACAAAGGATGCGATCACAACGCCCGGAAAGCTGAACACGATGTCCACAGGCAGGGCTTGACCGATCAGTCCCGCCCGCCCCAGCAGCATGAGCAGGATGAACCCTGTGGCAATGGGTGGGAATATCAACGGCATGGTCACGAGGAAGTCCACCACCGAGCGCATGGTGCTTTTTTTGCTGGTCAGATAGTAACTGAGCAGGATTCCGCTGACCAGGTGCAGTGTCCCTGACACCGCGAGAACCTTCAGTGTGAGCCAGAGGGGAGCGGTTGTCTGTGATTGTGTCAGAATTTGCAGAAAATCCATGAATTTTATAGCCCGTGTTTCTGTATGATTGCTTTTGCCTCGGGCGTTTTGAGGAAGTCTATAAATCCATTTGCCTGAGGTCTGTTGTCACAATCATCCAGTATTCCGGCGATGATTGTGATTGGCGAGTAGCCTTTCTCGTCAATGATGATATAGCCGTTGAGTTTGTCTGCCACGTTGAGCGCATGGGTGAGGTTGAGGAATCCCAAATCCACTTCATTGGTCGCCAGATAGGAGAAGACTTGCGGAACCGTGGATACTTCGACCAGCCTCGGCCTGATGGCAGGGAGCCTGCCGCTGGACTCTAGATATTCAAGTGCGGCCTTGCCATAGATTGCTTTGGTTATGTCCGGTAAGGCTATGCGTCCGGCTGTGTCCAGATCTTCGAGCTTGGAAAAACGGCTGGATTTGGCAAAGGCGAGGACCAGTCTGCCTCGTCCCAGTTTCAGTTTGGTATGCATGGGGAGTTTGGCATTGTCTAAAAAGGCTTCGTCACCGAGTACTATGCCCACTTTGCCGCTCTGTTTTGCCAATGTGGTCACGCGGGCCATGTTTCCGAAGATGAGGTCCAGTGAATGGCCTGACTTCTGCGTATACGCTTCGTTGAGAGCGTTAACCATTTTTTTGTAGCCGGCACCTGCTGCAAGTATGGTGTTGGCAGCCGAAGCTGGTGTTACCAGAGATGCCAGTATGAAGGCACTGATGATGATCGATTTGATGAAATGCATGTTGACTTTCCTTATGAATATGTAGGTGGGCAGGCGGTTTGCAGGATGTTTGGAATATTATGCTGGCGGCTGAGCCAGTTTGGTGTGATGCGTCCGTTTTCCACGGCAATGACAGTGTCGCCGAGTTGGTCGGCTTCCTTGATGTCATGGGTGACGTGTAGAATGGGGATGTCGAGTTCGCTTTTGTATTCGCTCAGAAGACCGCACAGGAATGTCCGTGTTTTTACGTCAAGTGCGGAAAAGGGTTCATCCAGAAGGAGTAGTTCCGGTTCTCGTGCGAGAGCCTGACAAAAGGCTGCCCGCTGTCGTTCCCCGCCGGAAATGGTACAAGGTTTGTGACGGCTCAAGTGACCAATGCCAAAGAGATTCATAAGAGTATCCACTTTAGTGGAATCAGGTGCGCCGAATGCGATATTTTGGCGGACTGTCATATGTGGAAAGAGCGTGTACTCCTGAAAGACCAGGCCGATTTTACGTTTGCAGGTGGGGATGAAATGGTCTTGCTGGGTGTCATTCCAGACAGTGTCATTCAGGGTGATCGTACCGTTATCCAGTGTTTCAAGTCCGGCAATGATTCTGATCAGCGTGGTCTTACCAGCACCTGAGGGGCCGATGATTGCTGTCAACTTACCGGCTGGGCAGGTGAAGCTTGTTTGCAGGTCAAAGTGTTCAAGGTGTTTTCGTATGTTGACCGTGAGTGTCATGTTACCTCTGGTTTTTTACATGCGGCATTGAGCTTGTGGCATGTTCATAATTCCCCTATGTTTTGTGGTGTTATACCGCAACCGTGTCACGCTAATGGATAAATCCGTGATAGTTACCAAGAGAACGCAATGAAGAATTTAAAATCGTCAAAGACAGTACATCCACGAGAACTCTTTAATGTCTCGGAGCAGGTGAATCATCTGGAGGAGTTTCAGGCGCAGCAATTTGAAGAGGCTTTTTTGCGTTGGAAGAGTGAAGCCAAGCGTTCTGACAGCGTATTGGCCAGAGAACGCATATGGCTTATCTTTTCATTGCTGCGTTCAACCGGAGCGCGGTTGGGTGAGGTGCTGTCTCTTGATGATACTGTTGCATTTGATGCACAAGGCTCCATCGTGCGTCTTGGGCGACAGGGGCGGATACGCGAAATTCCCATTTCCGACGAGCTTTTTTTAGAGATCATGACGACATTGGAAAGCCCCATGGGGTGCGGGTTGCGTGGACGATTCTTTCATATTGACCCCGGGTATTTTCGCCGTATCTGTTATGCCCGTGGCAGAGAATGTAACTTGCCCAAGGCGTTGGCATGCCCGAAGGTCCTCCGTAATACGAGGGCTGTGGAGATGCTTCGCAGTGGTGTGCCAATCACGGTCGTTAAAGACATTCTCGGTCAGTCCTCGCTCAATCTGACAGCCGCTTTTCAGCAGTTTACCCAGGGAGATGTCACCTCCATCGTACAAAAGAGTCTGCGTAAACGAACCAGCGCCCGGAATTCCTTTGTGGGCCACGTTGTCGAGGTCCAGAGCGATACCGTTATGGCTGAGGTTATTCTGGAGACTCGTTTTGGTTTCAGGATATGCGCCGTGATAACGACAGACAGTTTGCGTAATCTGAAAATTGTGAAGGGAAGCCCGGTTATTGCAACCATCAAGGCTCCGCTGGTAAATGTCCTGGCGTGCGAAGATATCCCGTCCGGCAGCGCACAAAACAGGTTCAAGGCAAAGATTTTGCGTGTTACCGACTCATCGGTTATTTCTGAAATTGTGGGAAGACTGGCAGACGGCACCGATGTCTGTGCCCTCATTTCCGCGCAGACAGCCAGGAGCCTCTCCCTTCAAGCCGGAACTCCTGTTGAATTTTGGTTCAAGGCTCTTTCTGTTGTCTTGAATACGGTCTGATAATTGCCTGATCGGTCCCGGCTTTTGTTCCTGAACATAATTCTGCATGGACGCAATTTGCGGCAAGAGTAGCTTTTTCGGGAACAAAAATGCAGAACGAACCGATAACTTTTCGCTCTTGAGCTTTTGCACTTTTAGTTCCCTTGATGCGGTTGGTGAGAGCCTTTTTTTACTCTACAACGATCTGACACCATCAAAAGGGCAAAAATGAGCCGTTTTTAAGAAAATTGAGCTTTGGTGAATAAAAAATGAATGAAATTGAATGAGAGGGCGGTCCCGCTGAAATACCACACAATTCTAACGAAAGAGTAAAATTGTTTTTTAGTTTGTACAATATGAGTTAGTGATAATTGTTAAATACATCATATTGAAAATACAGGATATTTAGATGGTTTAGTGTCAAACCTCAATCAAGTCAGTTTGCATTGTGCCGCCCCGGTCTTCTCCATAGTAATTCCATTATGTCCATTTCGACATAATCTTATACTTGGAAAGAAAAATGCCCGACACTACTCTTGAACACAATCCTTCGCCAGTGATGACTTGCGGGGACCAGTTTTCTTTCGATGATTTCGTAGAACTCGCCACATGGTTCCACAATTATCCTGCACCAGGGCTGTTGCTTGGCGGATATATGGTGGAGGCGGCCAAACGGTGTATGGATGAGGGAGTTCTTTTTGATGCGCTGAGCGAAACCTCCTGGTGTCTTCCTGATGCCGTACAGCTTCTGACTCCCTGCACGATTGGCAATGGTTGGCTCAGAATCAAGAATACTGGTGTGTATGCACTCTCCTTATTCGATAAGCATACCGGAGAAGGTGTCAGGGTCAGACTTGATCCTGCCAAGCTCGAAAAATTCCCTCATACATTGTGCTGGTTGATGAAAACCAAACCCAAAAATGAGCAGGATTCTGACGCTCTGCGCAAGGAGATACGGGAATGTGGACCAAGCATGCTCACAGTGGAAGAGGTGTTGGTCAAACCAGAGGTTGTTCATAAGAGGAGCAAAGGGGCGATTGCACTCTGTCCCATTTGTGGTGATGCCTATCCCTCTTTTCATGGGGCAATCTGTCGTGGCTGTGGTGGCGACTCTCCGTATGTTGATAAAAACGCAGCTGAGATTGCCATTCCCATCGAAACTCCCATTCGATCTGCTCCTCTTGAAAAAAGCATTGGTAAGCCTATAGCTCATGACATGACACGCATTGTCCCCGGAGAGTCCAAAGGCGTTGAGTTTTCTCGCGGACATATCGTTACGGCAGGTGATGTCTGTCGTCTTCAGCAAATGGGCCGGTTCAATTTGTATGTCGATCAGGATGCGCCCGAAGGGTTCATCCATGAAGACGATGCGGCTGGGGCATTTGCAAAGGCCATGTGTGGGGACGGAGTAATCGCGGAATGTGAACCGCGGGAAGGGCGGGTCAACCTGACTGCTAAATGTAGCGGTGTGATTGTGGTCAACGAAACACTGCTGGAAGCATTCAACTCTCTTTCCAACGTGATGGCAGCCAGTCGCCACAGTTACAGCCTGATACGAAAAAATTGCAGGTTGGCGGCTACCCGCGCAATTCCATTGTTCCTCGATAAGCCTACCTTTGAGAAGGCTCTTGGCATTCTGGGAGCAGGGCCTCTTTTTTCTGTCATACCGCTACGCAAGGTCAAGGTCGGCCTGCTCATCACGGGCAACGAAGTCTTCAAGGGTTTGGTTGAAGATCGGTTTGCCGAGGTTATTAAAACTAAAATCGCTCATTTTGGCGGTTCTGTTGTGGAAACTCTGGTCAGGCCGGATGATGCCACAGAAATCGCCGATGCGGTTCGTGGACTGGTGGAGCTGAAGTGTGATCTCATTATTACGACTGCCGGACTTTCCGTTGATCCCGATGACGTGACCCGGTTGGGACTCATGGAAGCGGGATTAACCGATATATTGTATGGCATGCCGATTCTTCCCGGTGCCATGACCTTGATTGGTCGCATCGGCCAGACTCGTGTCCTTGGCGTGCCTGCCTGCGCATTGTTCCACAAAATCACCAGCCTTGATCTGCTTCTGCCGCGTTTGTTGGCCGATCTGCCTATCAAGCGTTCTGATGTTGCCAAAATGGGTAATGGGGGGATGTGTATGGAGTGCACATTCTGCACATTTCCCAAATGTCCTTTAGGGAGGTAAGCCATGTTGAATTCCGACAAGACCGGAGCTGCGGGCTCCATTACTTGCATCGGCCCAACTATGAGAATGCATCTGTGGTTTGAGACCGATCAGGGAGTCATTTTTGGCCTTGGCAGATTGCAACTGCTTCGTCAGGTCGAGCTTTGCGGTTCCTTGAAGGCAGCCGCAGAGAAGCTCGGAATGTCCTACCGCGGAGCGTGGGGAAAGATCAAAACCACAGAAGAAGTAATTGGTCGAAAATTGATAGAAAGGGCGAGCTGTAGACGTGCGGGCTACCACCTGACTTCTTTTGGGAGTGGCATCGCAAAAAACTTTGACGAATGGTATCAGGAGGTCGAACGGTTTGCCCTCTCCAAGAGTCATGAATTCTTACCTTTTTCTCTTAAAAAATATGAATAAATGTGTTCTTTTGGTTTTAATGTGTTAAATATAACATATTGAAATAATTAAGCTTTGTGTTAGTGTGATGACGCTCAAACTTTTTGTGATTGAGAATTAACACCGCCGGCCTTTGAGCAGCACGGCACAGACTAAGGAGGCCACTAGTATGAAATTTAACCGACGAAGCTTTATTAAGCTCGCAGGTTCTGGAACGGCGTATCTCGCCTTGGCCCAGATTGGAGTGAGTCTCACTCCGGTCACGGCTTATGCGAAGGATATAAAAATATCCGGCGCAAAAGAGATTGTGACCGTATGCCCGTTCTGCTCAGTCAGTTGTCACGTCATCGGCTATGTGAAGGGCGGCAAGCTCGTCAGCACCGAAGGCGACCCGGATTATCCCATCAACCAGGGATCGCTGTGTGCAAAGGGCGCGGCCATGCTCAGCATGACCAACAGCCATCACCGGTTGCAAAAACCCCTGTATCGCGCACCGTATAGCGAGAAATGGGAAGAAAAGAGTTGGGATTGGATGCTCGACCGCATGGCGCGGCGCATCAAGGACACCCGCGACAAGGATATCATCCTCAAGAACAAGAAGGGTGACACGGTTAACAGACTTGAATCCATGTTCCTGCTGGGTACATCCCATGCCGGTAACGAAGAATGTGCTCTCGCGCACCAAGCGATGCGTGGCCTCGGTGTTGTCCATATGGACCACCAGGCAAGGATCTGACACAGCGCAACTGTAGCGGCTCTGGGAGAGTCGTTTGGACGCGGTGCGATGACCAACCACTGGATCGACATCAAGAACGCCGATTCAATCCTCATAATGGGCAGCAACGCTGCCGAACACCATCCGATATCATTTAAGTGGGTTTTGGAAGCCAAGGACAAGGGCGCCACAGTCATGCACGTGGACCCGAAATTCTCACGTACTTCCGCCCGTTCCGATTTCCATGTTCCCTTGCGTTCCGGTACTGATATCGCCTTCCTCGGAGGGATGATCAAGTACATCCTCGACAGTGAATCCTATTTCAAGGAATACGTTGTCGAGTATACCAATGCCGCACTCATCGTGGGCAAGGATTATGGATTCAAGGACGGCCTGTTTACCGGTTACGATTCAAAAACCCGCAAATATGACAAGAGCAAGTGGAATTTTGAAATAGATTCCGAGGGGAACCCCAAGCGCGACAAGAGCCTGAAGCATCCCCGTTGTGTTTTCCAGCTCATGAAAAAGCACTACTCTCGTTACAGCCTTGACAAGGCTTCCGCCACCACCGGCGTTTCCGAAGAAAACCTGATGAAGGTCTTCAAGGCCTTTGCGGCCACAGGTCGCAGGGACAAGGCCGGAACCGTCATGTACGCCCTTGGCTGGACACAGCATACCGTTGGTGTGCAAAATATTCGTTCCGCCGGTATCATCCAGCTTCTGCTGGGTAATATAGGCATAGCCGGAGGCGGTATCAATGCCCTGCGCGGCGAGCCAAACGTACAGGGATCGACTGACCACACTCTGCTGTATCATCTGATTCCAGGCTACATGGCCATGCCACTGAACACCTGGCAGACCTTTGATGAATACAACAAGGCCAATACTCCGGTCAGTCATGATCCGCAGTCGGCCAACTGGTGGCAGCACAAACCCAAGTATCTCGCCAGTTTGCTCAAGGCATGGTATGGCGAAAATGCTACCAAAGAAAACGGTTTCTGTTACGATCTGCTGCCAAAGGCTGAGAAAGGCGAGGATTATTCCTACCTGTATCTCTTTGATCGCATGTATGAAAACAAGATTCGCGGCGGCATCATTATTGGCCTCAATCCCATGAACAGTGTCCCGAACTCCAACAAGGTCAGGAAAGCTCTGGACAGATTGGATTGGCTGGTAACTTCTGAACTGCACCATACCGAAACCACGGATAACTGGAAACGCCCCGGCGTGGACCCCAAAAAGGTCAAGACCGAGGTATTTCTTTTTCCCTCCGCCCACAGGCTGGAAAAAGAAGGATCAGTCACCAACTCCGGTCGCTGGATGCTTTGGCATTACCAGGCAACCAAGCCCGCCTTTGAAGCCAAGTCATTTGGTGACATGTTTGTCGGCTTCATGAAGCGCGTTCAGGCTCTGTACGCCAAAGAAGGTGGTAAACTTCCCGAAGCCGTGCTCAAGATGGATTATCCTGACAAATATGACCCGGAAGAGCTGTGTGCCAAGATTAATGGGCATTTCACCCGTGACACCACGATCAAGGGCAAGCTCTACAAGAAAGGGCAGTTGGTGCCTTCCTTCACCGCTCTCGGTGATGACGGATCGACCAGTTCCCTGAACTGGCTCTACACTGGCAGTTACACTGAAAAAGATGGAAACAAGTCCAAGCGCAGAAGCACTAAGCAAACAGAAATGCAGAAGAGGATCGGCCTCTTCCCCAATTGGGCGTGGTGCTGGCCTGTCAACCGTCGTATTCTGTACAACCGTGCATCCGTTGATCTGAACGGCAAGCCGTACAACCCGGCAAAGGCTGTCATTGAATGGAACGGCAAGAAGTGGGTGGGTGACGTACCCGATGGCGGCTGGCCTCCCATGTCCTCCGGTAAAGGACGTCTTCCGTTCATCATGCACAAGAATGGCGTTGGTCAGTTATTCGGACCGGGACGTCAGGACGGACCGTTCTCCGAACATTACGAACCGGTTGAAACTCCGGTTGATTTCAACTTGTTCTCCAAGCAGCTCAGCAGTCCTTGCTACAAGTTCGTGTCGAGCGACATGGACAAGTTGGCCCGCCCAGCCGATCCGAACTACCCGGTTGTTCTGACGACATACAGTCTGACCGAACACTGGTGTGGTGGTGGCGAAACCAGGAACATCCCCAATCTGCTTGAGGCCGAGCCTCAGCAGTACGTCGAGATGAGTCCTGAGCTGGCAAAGGAAAAGGGCATCAAAAACGGTGACGGTGTTATTGTTGAAAGTGTTCGTGGTCGGGTTGAAGCCATAGCCATGGTCACGATCCGTATGCGTCCCCTTAAGGTTCACGGTCGGATCATTCACGAAATAGGTATGCCGTTTTGCTACGGTTGGACGACTCCTGGTACCGGTGATGCCACCAATAGGCTTACGCCTTCGGTTGGCGACCCGAATACGACTATCCCGGAGTTCAAGGCCTGTTGTGTGAACATTCGTAAGGCCGACAAGCTCACAGAGCTTGCAACCTAATGAAAACCCCGGACGATCAAATCGTTCGGGGATAACAAGGAGACCGTCATGCCTAAGACGTTTTTGATAGATACATCCCGCTGCACAGCGTGTCGCGGTTGTCAGATAGCCTGCAAGGAATGGCACGAGCTTCCTGCGAACAAAACCACTCAGTACAAGTGGGGAAGCCACCAGAATCCGCCGGATTTGAATCCCAATAACTATAAACTTGTTCGTTTCAACGAGCATCTTGATAACGGAGTGGTCCGCTGGAACTTCTTCCCGGATCAATGCCGCCATTGTGACATGCCGCCCTGCAAGGACACTGGAGATCTCTATCATGAAGGAGCAATCCTTCAGGATGGCAAGACCGGAGCTGTGC
>JAFLJW010000365.1 GCA_022712815.1 Pseudodesulfovibrio sp.
TCACTATGTGGGCCGTACTTTCATTCAGCCGTCACAGGATATGCGAGATTTTTCGGTCCGGGTGAAGCTCAATCCGGTCAAGTCCATGGTCAAGGGCAAGCGCATCCTTATTGTCGAGGATTCCATCGTGCGTGGTACGACCATTCGTGCCCGTGTCAAGAAGCTTCAAGAACTGGGCGCCCGGGAAATTCACCTGCGGGTTAGCTGTCCGCCCATCAAGTTTCCTTGTTTTTACGGCATTGATTTCTCGTCCAAGGGCGAGTTGATCGCAGCCAATCATTCACCGGAAGAGATAGCACGGTTCCTGGGTATCGACTCCCTGCATTACCTGACCGTCCCCGGTCTGGTTGATTCGGTCACTGAAAAAGATGCATGGTGTCTGGCTTGTTTCAATGGCAAATATCCGGTGGATCTGGCCGACAGGATGGGCAAGGATTGCCTTGAGGTTGTCCCTGGTATCATCAAGGAATTTTGTAAATAGGAGCAGCTTGCATGGCATGCATGTCCGGCAGAACCGACTGGTTGACATTGGCCCGTGAGGTCCTTGATATCGAAATTCAGGGACTTGAAGCCACCAAGACCCAGCTTGATGGCGAGTTTGTGCGTGGCCTGACCGCCATGGCCGAGTGCAAAGGCCGGGTGGTCATTACCGGCGTGGGCAAGTCCGGTCTGGTCGGGCGCAAGATCGCAGCGACTTTTTCCAGCACTGGCACACCTTCCTTTTTTCTCCATCCGGTTGAGGGTGCCCATGGCGACATGGGCATGATTCGCAAGGAGGACGTTGTCCTCGCGCTCTCCAATTCCGGCGGCACTGACGAAGTCAACGCCATCATTCCCGTCCTCAAATCCCTTGGGGCTGTTGTCATCTGCATGACCGGCAACACGGCCTCTGCCATGTCCCATCTTTCCGACATCACCATTTTGGTCAAGGTTCCCAAAGAGGCTTGTCCCATGGGCCTTGCGCCGACATCAAGCACTACGGCGCAACTGGCTGTGGGCGACGCTCTGGCAGTCTGCCTCATGGAGTGGAAGGCTTTTGGCAAGGATGATTTCAAGAAATTTCATCCGGGCGGTTCCCTTGGGCAGCGGCTTGCCCTGTGCGTTGACCAGCTCATGCATACTGATAATCTCCCGGTGGTCAGGGACACCGTCACCTTGAAGGATGGATTGAAAATTCTCAACTCCGGTGGCCTTGGTCTGGTTGGTATCGTGGATGACAGCAATATTCTCAAAGGCGTCCTATCCGATGGCGATGTGCGGCGTGAGGTCTGTTGCGGTCCGTTCAATATCGACAGGCCCATTATAGAGGTAATGACTGTTTCGCCCAGACGGGCGACCATTGGCGATACTTCTGCCTGTGTGCTGGATATCATGGAGCAGAACGAGATCACTGTTTTGCCCGTTGTGCACGAGGATGGAGAGCTTGTGGGCATGATTCATCTCCATGATCTTTTGGGCAAGGGTGCGCTCAGGTTTTCCAGCGGTCATAGTGGGGATGCCGGATAGCCCGGCAGGAGGCCGTTGTGACCGTGAACCATACCGACGATTCCGATGTTTGCAGACGGTGTTCTCTTCAGGGACCGACCTGTTGCCGTATCGTGGCCGGCCAGGAAGAGTTTTGCTTCCCACTTTCCAAGGTCGAAAAGGAACGGATTCAGGAACATGTCCCCTACACGGGAGGTTTTGTACTGGAACCCAATTCCAAGGCGTTTGTTGACAATATCTGCCGTCTTTTTCCCGGAGAAGAGGATTTGATCCGTGAATTGTTTCCAGAAGGGAAGGAGCATTTTCGGTTGGCGGTCGATACTATGGGCACGTGCCGGTTCCTTGGACCGGGCGGGTGTGAAATTGTGCAGGAAATGAGGCCGTATTACTGCCGTCTGTTTCCGTTCTGGATGGCCGGAACGGATGTGATACATTTTGATTCTCCTACCTGTCTGGCAAGACGGGAAGGGCGGACTTTGGTGCGAATACTCAAGTGTCTTGATTCCAACAAGGCCACAATAAAAGACCTGTACGGGCGGCTGCGCCTGATATGGGGTTTGCCGCCTCGAAAAGGCGCATGCCATGTCAAAAAAGGATTTTGACGGATATCTCTATGAAAACACTGAAAATTTTGTTTGTTATTTTTCTCATTTGTCTGGTGGCCGGTATCGGCGGAGCCTTTGGCTTGTATAACTGGGCCTCCAAGGATTTGCCCGGTTTCAAGAATATTACCGACTACAATCCTCCTTTGGTGACCACCGTGTATGCCAAGGACAATCAGGTGCTTGGCTATTTCTACAGGGAAAAACGGTTTTTGGTGACTCTTGATCAGATGAGTTCATGGGTTCCCAAGGCTTTCCTGGCTTCCGAGGATGCCAGCTTCTACCAGCATGATGGCGTTGATCTTCCTGCCATTGCCCGTGCCTTTGTTGCCAATCTCAGGGCAGGGCGGGCCAAACAGGGCGGTTCCACCATCACCCAGCAGATCATCAAGAGACTGCTGCTGACTTCGGAAAAAAGTTACAAACGAAAACTCAAGGAAGCCATCCTTGCCTTCCGGTTGGAAAATTATCTGACCAAGGAAGAAATTCTCACCATTTATCTCAATCAGATATTTCTGGGTGCCCATTCGTATGGCGTGGAAGCGGCCTCCCGAACGTATTTTTCAAGACATGCAACGGAACTGACCCTTGCTCAGGCCGCCATGCTGGCTGGTTTGCCTCAGGCCCCCAGTCGGTACAATCCTTACAGGAACTGGGATCTGGCCAGGAAACGGCAACATTATGTACTTGACCAGATGCATAATCTCAAGTGGATTACGACCGCCCAATATCAGGAGGCCATGGCCGAGGAAATAGTGCTGGAAAAAATGCCTGACCCGTCCTGGAAAACAGGAGCGTATTATCTTGAGGAAGTCCGGCGCTGGCTTATAAATCAATATGGCGAGGACGTTGTGTACAAGGGCGGCCTTGTTGTCACGACTTCCTGCGATATGAAACATCAGGCTGCAGCCGAGAGAGCCCTTCGGCGCGGGTTGCTTGATTCTGCACAGCGACGCGGCTGGCTTGGTCCGGTCGAGAACGTGAATCCTGGTGATGTCTCGCGGATTTTGGAAGAAGGTCCGCAGGATACCGAACGAATCATGGAAAAGGACAGGTTGCTCAAGGCCTGGGTTTCCCGTGTGGACAAGGGCAAGGCCTCGGTCCGTTTCGGCAAGTACAAGGGAATAATTCCAATCAAGGCGATGTGGTGGGTGCGTGAGCCGAATATCAAGAAAAGCCATGAAGACGTACCGAACCCGACCGATGCCCGTAAAGTGCTCAAAAAAGGTGACGTCATATGGGTGACTGTTTCCAAGGCTCCGAAGACGCCGGAAGGTGTTTGGGAACTCGATCTTGAGCGTGAACCGCTGATCGAGGGTGCTCTTTTTTCGATCAAGCCTGATAACGGTGAGGTGCCTGCACTGGTTGGCGGATACGCTTTTGCGAAAAGTCAGTTCAACCGGGCAATTCAAGCCAAACGGCAGCCCGGTTCGGCCTTCAAGCCCATTGTCTATTCCACGGCCATAGACAATGGCTTCACTCCTTCCACGTTGGTGCTTGATGCGCCCATCGTCTATGCCAATGAAGAGCTTGGCAAGTTGTGGCGGCCAGAAAATTTTGAGGGAACATTTGAAGGACCGACCTTGCTTCGGACCGCTTTGGTCAAGTCCAAGAACCTTGTCACCATCCGTGTGGCCCAGAAGATCGGTATCCGCAAGATTATCGAGCGGGCTAAAGTCATGGGAATCAAGACTGATTTCCCCTTTGATCTGTCGGTGTCGCTTGGTTCGGCAGTGGTTACGCTCATGAATTTGTGTGAAGCGTACACCACCTTTGCCCGGGGCGGTTCCCGCATCAAGCCGCGTATGGTTTTGTCCGTGCATTCCGCCTGGGGTGAGGAAATGTTCACCTCCGTTCCAGAGGTGGTTGATGCCATCAGCCCGCAGACTGCCTATATCATGGTCTGCTTGATGAAGCAGGTGATTCAAAACGGCACGGGCTGGCGAGCAAAGGTTCTCAAGCGTCCTCTGGCTGGCAAGACCGGCACCTCCAACGCCGAGCAGGATGCCTGGTTCATGGGCTATACTCCTTATTTATTGTCCGGGGTCTATGTCGGTTTTGATGAACTCAAGCCCATGGGCAAGTGGGAAACCGGCTCACGCGCCGCAAGTCCCATCTGGGTCGCTTATCGTAAACAGGTGGAGGAAGATTATCCATATCAGGACTTCACCCAGCCGCCCGGAATTGTTATGGTCCGTGTAGATGCAAAATCCGGCAAGCTCGCATCGCCCAGTTCGGCCAAGGAATTCTTCCTGCCGTTCAAGGTCGGCACGGAACCCACTGAGATGGCAACATCTGGTGGTTCCGGCGGAAGCGGTCAGGGTTCGGCAGACGATCTGTTCAAGCAGACTTTTTAACAAAAGGATATGTGATGGAACTCGAACTCTATCAGGTGGACGCATTCGCAGAGGGCGTGTTTAGCGGCAACCCGGCTGCGGTCGTGCCATTGTTCGAGTGGCTCAGTGATGAGCTGTTGCAGAACATAGCGGCTGAGAACAATCAGACGGAGACGGCTTTTTTTGTGCGTAAGGGAGAGTATTTTGAACTCCGTTGGTTCACGCCGGAAACTGAGGTCGATTTATGTGGCCATGCTACCATGGCAAGTGCTCATGTCCTTTATGAATATCTCGATTATACCGACCCGGTGGTCGTCTTTGAGACCAAGAGCGGCAGGCTTTTCGTGGATCGTGAGGGGAGCAGGTATTCCATGGACTTTCCGGCATGGAGTGTGCGTGAAATTCAGGTCACCGAGCGGGTCTGCACTGCCCTTGGAGCAAGGCCTATCGAACTCTACATGGGCGAGCGCGACATGATGGCGGTGTTTGAAAACGAGGAGCAGGTTCGAAATTTGGACCCGGATCATCGTCTTGTATCCCAACTGGACGGACTGTGTCTGATTTGCACTGCACCGGGTCTGGATTACGATTTTGTTTCTCGTACATTCGTCCCCGAAGCAGGCTCTGCCGAAGACCCCGTTACCGGCTCTGCCCATTGCTCTCTCGTTCCTTTCTGGGCTGGCCGCCTTGGAAAGTCTGAACTCCATGCCTGTCAGGTTTCCAAACGCGGTGGCGTGCTTGAATGTCTGTCGCTGGATGATCGGGTCAAGATCGCTGGCAAGGCCGTCACCTACATGAAGGGAACTATTCTTCTGTAGCTTTTGCTGATTGTGTAGATAAAAAAAGGACCGTTTTTTTTGAAACGGTCCTTTTTTTTGTCGGAATTAAAGCAAATCCAATCGCCAGTTGAATATACTGGTTCGCTTCGGTCTTGGGACGGCTTTTGGCCAGTCTTCCTTCATGGTGACAAAGAATTTGAATCCAAGGCGTTCGAGAGTCTTGCTTTCGTTACCCAGGTCGAGTTCCCAGCCGGGGTATATCCAGTTGTTCTGGCCGTATTTGC
>JAFLJW010000248.1 GCA_022712815.1 Pseudodesulfovibrio sp.
GTGGTTTCCCGCCCTCCTTCTTTGAAGAGGGTCCGAACCTCCGAAATGCCAACACCCATCCCCATCTGGCTGGTGTAATTCGCGCCTGATTCGTACTGCGCCCCGCCCGCGGCAAGTTGTTGACTCATGAGGGCACCAAACTGCATATCCGCCTTCTTGTACCCGATGGTACTTACGTTGGCGAGGTTGTTTGCAATGACCTGCATGTTGGACGAATGGGCGATTACACCCGTGGCCCCAATCTACAAACTGCTAAAACTCATACTTTCCTCCAATCCGAACTTTGCCGGATGTGGTGGGGAACCATCCAGGGGACCCATCCCCGGAATAAAATTCCCGATTCCTTCTCACCGAGGACTAAAGCAAGGGCTGTGCCACAAAAAATAATGATATATTTCAACAGCAAATAGCTTTTTTTGAGTGGGAAGATCATTCCATAAACCAGAGATTGCGTCCGGCCAGGCGCCTCAAATGAGCTGTTTTGCGATGGAGTCAGGGTGCGGGGAATCTGAACTCTGGATCGGGAAACAGGTTGGCTGATTATCGGCAAAGCCTCTTTCTTTATTCCCTTGCCTTGAGCCTCCTCGCCGAGTATTCTTTTTCGCCTTTGCCAGATGCGCATAAATTTAACCGAAACACATGGAGACTTGAATATGAAACGGATTATCACCTTGTTTTGCGTTGCCCTTCTGGGCCTGATGCTGTTGACCGGATGCACCGAGTCTGCCGGATTAAAAATCGGCGTGGTGGACGAATCCGCCGCCTTCAAGGACAATAAGGTGACGGTAGCAGCCATGGCCTACCTTCAGGAACTTGGTGTTCCACTACAAGCCAAGGCGGAAGAGGCATACAAAGCCATGCAGGCCGAGCAGACCGAAGACAATGTTGCCGCCTACAAGCTGGCCATGGGTGAACTGCAAAAGGTCATGAATGGTGAGCAGCAGCGCATTGTGGCCCTCATCGATCAGAAATTCAACGCGGTTCTGGATGCCTACCGGGCCGAGAAGGGACTGACCCTCATCCTGAGCAAGGAGTCCGTCATTTCCTTTTCCGAGACCATTGATATCACCAACGATATCGTGGTCGCCATGAACGCGCTTGAACTGGACTTCAAGGCTCTGGAGCCAGCAGCAGCCCCTGCTCCTGAGGTCGTCAAGGAAGAAACAGAGTAACCATCAGAAAAGGCCTGTGCACATTCGTGGACAGGCCTTTTCTATTTTGTATCTGAAAGATTCGTTTAAATTTCGTTCATGAACTGGTCCATTTCACAGCGTGCGGCTTCGAGGGTCTCGATAAATAGCCCATACTGTTCCCTGGCCTCGGTCAAATCTCCACTTTTAGATATTTTTTCCATATTATACGCTAGGTTAACCAGGAGATCGGTACGGACCACACCGCACATGCCCTTCAGGGAGTGAGCCAGTTTCGAGACCTCCTCTGCATCTCCTGCATCAAGGGCCGCACCCAGAGATGAACTGCGTTCAGGACTGTCTTCCATAAAAGCTGCGAGAAGCTCTCGTGCAAGCTCTTTGTCTTGGGCGAGACTTTGCAGAAATCGTTGTACGTCGAATAAAGGCTCTGTCATTTGCATCTCCGTTCGTTGCCACGTGAATTCATCTAAAAATAGCATCCCTCAAATGGCAATGGAAGGATTATAACGCTTAAAATTAAAGGTCTTCGTATAAATCGGCAAATAATGCAACCACCCTGGGCAAAGAAAACCGCTCCACCACTCGACTTCTGGCGGAGGCTCCTGTTTTCGTCATATTTTTTAGACGTTTTTGCAGAACAATAAATATAGCATTACCCAATGCAATCTCATTTCCCGGTACAACAATTTCTCCAGTATCGCCCACAATACGGGCGGAGTCGCCCACATCTGTCACTACATTGGGTACGCCGCAGGCCATGGATTCCCCCACAACATTGGGGAAACTTTCTCCGATGGACGACGAGACATGGACATCCATGGCCGCCATGATCCGCGCCATGTTGGACCGCTCGCCAAGGAGCCGGATACGGTCCGGTGCAATTCCGGTCTTGTCGAGCCATGCGACAAGCTGGGAATTCCCGGAATCAATGCCGCGTCCCACAAGCATGAAAATCGAATCCGGCAATTGCCCGGCAACACCTTTCATGGCAGAGATGAACGTCTTGTGGTCCTTCATGGCATCGAACCGGGCCACATGGCCGACAACCGGGGCCAAGAGCGATATGCCAAGCTCCTGCCGTACCTCACGCCTCGCTTCACTGTCCGGCTTGTAACGATCAGTATTGAATCCGTTGGGAATAACCTCAAACCGTTTGGGTGCATAACCGAGACTGAGGTGAAATCGCCGGGCGTCCTCGGAGTTGGTAAGGACCGCGTCCGGGAAGCGCGACAGGGCGGCGCACACCTTGAGCGTCGCGCCGGTGAGCTTTCTGTATTCTTCAAGGGCCATGTAGGAGCAACGGATATTCCACGCCACCTTGGGACCACCACCGAGCGGAAAGGCCAGTCTGGTTGCGATCAGTCCCGCCAGATCTGCGTGGTAGAGCCATGTCTGGATCACATCGGGTCGCCAGGAACGGATAATCCTGACGAGCTTCAGCAGTCCGGCAGGAGATGGAACGCCTCGGCTCATACCAAGGGAGTCCACACGAATACCTGCATCAAAAAGCCGCTTGCCCATGGGACCCGGCTCGATGAGACTGACCACTCTGGACTGGAAGCGGACCACATCCATGCGTGTGGCAAGCTGGTAGAGCATGGTTTCGGCCCCGCCCACGTCCAGACCGGTTATGCAGTGTAGTATTTTCATAATGATATATACGCCGATCCGGTTTGAGTATCCGACAGGCAGTTTTGGCCTACCATCATCCACCCAAAAAAACTATTCCCGTGATCTGGTTCCGAAATATATTCACCCGGTGACACGAACCGGATTCCCGGGTATAAAATCTTTCAGGAGCGCTCCATGTGCAATAAAAAGCAAAACGCCGTCTATCTTTCAGCCCCGGTTAACGCCATCATCGAAGGCCTCTACCGGGAAAAGACCACCATCGGCGAAATCCGCAAAAAAGGGGATTTCGGTCTTGGGACCTTCAACCGACTCGATGGTGAGATGATCATGCTGGACGGCGAGGTTTTCCGGATGAAAGCGGACGGCAAGGCCTACCCGGTAAATGACAGCGAACAAACTCCGTTTGCCTGCGTGACCCACTTCAAGCCGGACACCTTGGACGAATTTTCCGAACAGGCCGATGAAGACCTTTTTTCGCTGGTGGCCCGCAGTATTCCGTCAGACAACATGCTCTACGCCGTGCGGGTGGAGGGGGCATTCCGGTATGTCAAAACCCGGTCCGTGCCGCCCCAGGACGACTACCGTCCGCTGATCGAGGTAGCCCGCGAACAGCCTGAATTCGAATATGAAAACATGAAAGGAACCATGGTCGGCTTTTACACCCCTGATTTTCTCAAAGAGGTCAACGTACCCGGCCTCCACCTGCATTTCCTGTCTGCCGACCATTCCTGCGGCGGGCACCTGCTGGCCTGCACCCCGGATTCCATCACCATCGGCATCCAGCATGTTCCACAGTTGATCATGGGATTGCCCATGACACTCGATTTCCTCACCACGGAATTTGAAAGGAACACGGCCAAGGATCTGGATGAGGTCGAAAGATAAGTTTTTTCCCTTTTCGAGTTCCCTGATGAATACTTCGGTTTATTGAAGAGAAAACATGCGCAACCCGGATGAGACCAAACTCTTGCAGGCGGTTGAGGTGGGGGAGAGAATGTCGTTTTTACGGATAAAACAACAGTGGCAGATGTGGAAAAGATCAAATCCCGACGATACAATAATCGTCGGGATTTGATTTTTTCTAGCCTGAGGCGTGATATCTTGTAGGTTTCAAGGCCTTGGCAGCGATTCGTTTAACGCCGCAATCGGGCCGTTCTCAACAAGCTTCTAGATTTCGAGCAAGGCCGTCTTGATGGTTTTCTTGCCGAATTGACGAGCCTGGCCTTCATCCCACATGAAGATGTCGATACGCTGGTTGAAGCGTTTGTTCATGAGGTCGTTGATCTCGAAGATGCCAAGCCCCTCGATACGAACCTTGCGGCCAAATACCCAACCCTGATTGAACAGGTCACGTGATACGGCGATGGTGCCGGAACGGACCTTGCGCATGCTGGCGGCAATGAGTGGATCTGAGTCACATTGGTCGGTGGTCGGGTTGTATGCGGTGACGGTGAGGTCGCGGACCGGATGTGAAAACATGGCTTTCTGGAGCAAGCGAGCTTCCGTGACCAGATTCTTGCGGGCCTCGGAGGTCTGCTCCGACAGGGTAAGCTTATGCCTGAGCCTGTCGATTTCCTGCTGTTTAACAACAGTAACTACAGCCAGGATCATGATAACCGCACAAACGATTGGCATGAGGGTGTAGTTGAATATACTTTTCATCTTTGAATTTCTCCCTTTGTTTTGCTGGGAGGCATATAGGTAGGCACTTTGGACTTGTCAATGTTTAATATGGCATCCAGAGATATTCTGTTTTCAAGGTCGTAAGTGGTTGATTTTATTAGTCACAATCTCGTTATGTGGAGGAATGTATAAAATCTCCACCTTTGTACTCTGCCGAAATAGTGACCTTTTTTCGATGTTTATTTTTTAACAATCTATTTACCTATATATAGTATAGCTTGACATTATAAATATATTATGACCTAATCTTGATATAGAATAATGCTTTGTCGAGGTTGGAGAAAGTGACGCAATTCAGGGTACTTCCAGTAAGGCGCGGGGACGCGTATTTGCTTCAAAGTAGGCGCGGCAGCTATCTGGTTGATGGTGGTGCGCAAGGAAGTTTGTTGCCTGAGATGCTCACGGACAGACTTGTAAGAAAGTTGCGGGTTGCCGTGTGTAGCTCGACTTGCTCCGAGCGGCTGGGCGGGATTCTGGAAATTATGGAAGCTGAATTTCCGGTTGTCGAGTACTGGTTCCCCGAAAAAGTCGAGCTTGTGCCTGAGATGGCCCATCGGTTCAACGGCGACTGGGATGGTTGGCTCAAGCTGCTCGGCCTGTCCGGGTACGAGATCGACAATGACCGTGCTGGCTGGATCAGCCCTGTAAAAATCCTGGATGGCGATGGTTCTCATCGCAGGCTGGAAGGGGCAGCGGTCCTGATCGGTCTGGCTGTGACGGCCTGTTTCGGCATGTCTCCGTACAAAGGAATGTCGCGTAGTGCTTTTCTTTACGGGGGGGAGGATGCAACCCCAGCGGGACTGATTCATTTTTTTGAAAAGACCTTGGTCTTGTTGTCGGATCGGGCAGCGGCCCGCAGCAAGGATGAGACCGGGGCGATTAATCGCATTCTGCGTCGCACGGGTTGGCGACTTTTTTCCAGCGGCAGTCTGGAAGATATCATCCTGTTGTGTGGTCGTCTCCTGAATGTCGAGTCTCAGCGGATGAAGGGCAATGGTGGGCGGGGAATGCGAATTGTGGTTCACGGTTTGACAATGGCGGCCATGATGGCGGCCATGTTGACGAAAACCGAATCGCATATTCGCTTTTTTAGTTGGACAGGAAAATTGGAAAAGCACTTTGTCCCCCGGCATCCGCTCATCTGTCTCAACGGTGTCGAAGCCACCTCGCTGCCGGAAGTGGCCCCTGTGACCACTCCCAGCATGATATTTCAGGAAATCCGGCGCACGACAAGCCAAAGCAAGGGCCTTGCCTTTCAATATGGTGATGCCAATTGTGGTGCCTTGTTTTGCGGAAATACCAAAATGGCGTTTCTGGGCAGAAGGGAGGTTGTGGCTCTGGATCGCCCGACAGTTATCGCCGCGCCGCGGCAGGGTAATTGCTCTTCCGATCGGGCCTATGGTCGCATCGTCTCAAAGGACCCGAAACAAGATATTTGGGTCAGGAGTCATTATTCTTATGCCCGCAAGGTCTCCGATCAGTTCAAGGAAAAAACGAATAAGCTCTGCCTTAATAATTGCGTTCACCGTACAGTCCATGAAGTTCTGCTTTCACACTCCGACGGCAAGTGGAACCGTCTGGCCGGGGCCTCTTGCATCTGTGGCTGACTGTCTAAAACAATTCATTTGGGCAAAGCGTATTTTTTTGCCATATTTTCTTTCGCCTCCACCACGAGTGCGCTTCACGTCTTTCCTACAATCTTCGGGAGGATTCCTTTTTCAAAGGGGTCTCTCCGGCCAGAGCCGCATCAAGCTCGGCAAGGGCCACGTCTTTTCCTGACGGTAGCCGGACCTTGAGCGGCAGATAGTTTGAGGCATGATTGGCCAGGAACAGTCCTCGCGTCAGGGTCAGCCCGGCCAGCATCTCGCGCAGCTCGGTCAGGACTCCCTGTGCGTTTGGCAGGGCGAATTCTCCGCGTTCCCATTTTTCGTGCAACGGTGTGCCAGGCACGAGCATCAGGCTGAGTGCGCCGATTTGGTCGGGGTCCATCTCGGTCAGGGCGCGGGCCGTTTCACGGGCATGGTTGAGCGACCCTTCGACCCCGCCAAGGCCATTGATGACCG
>JAFLJW010000188.1 GCA_022712815.1 Pseudodesulfovibrio sp.
CATAAGTAAAGGGGTACTGAAAATGAGCGTAGCACGCAGAGCTTTTATTCAGATGAGTGTGGGCGCCACCGTCGGTATCCTTTTTACACCGACGGTATGGACCGCTCTTGATGATGTGTCCATCTGGACGCAGAACTGGCCCTGGATTCCCACGTTGAAATACGGGGAACTCAAAGATGTGCCGACTGTGTCCAAGATGTGCGAATCTGGTTGTGCCGTGAAAGTCCGCACTGTTGCGGGTGAAGCTTTCGGCACTGAAGGAAATATGGATAACCCGCTTTCCGGCGGTGGCATCTGTCCCCTGTGCGCCAATGGCGTCCAGGCCAAGAATAGCCCCAACCGGATCAAGGCACCCATGTTGAAAGACGGAACTGAAATCTCCTGGGACGATGCCAAAAAGCTCGTCTCCGAGAAATTGGCTGCTGCCGGCAGCAACGTTGCTGTTATCAGTGGCGACCAGACCGGTACTGTCAACGAGGTTTTCTCCGGGCTGCTCGCCAGCCAGGGCAGCGATGCCTTTTACACCATGCCGAGCGATATGCTGACAGCCGACAAGGCCTGGACGGGCCTGATGGGCGGCTCCGGTCAGATCGGTTACGACATGGAAAATTCCGATATGGTCCTGCTGGCAGGTGCCGATGCCCTGGATTCCTGGGGACCGACCGTTGCCAACATGAAGGCGTTTGCCAAGAATGAGAACGGCAAGTTCATCTTTGCCGGTCCCATGCAGACCCGGACCGCTTCTGTTACAGATAAATGGGTGCCCGTCCCGACTGAAGGCATGGCTGCTTTCGTCCTGGGTATTACATATTACGTATTGCAGGCTGGCAAGTCCGTGCCTGCGGCTGATTTTGACCAGTTCAAAGCAATGGTCATGAGCAGCTATACCCCGGCAAAGGTCGAAGCCGCCACCGGCGTCAAGGCCGATGTCATGGCTGAGATCGCCAAGCAGCTCTTATCCGCCAGCAACCCTGTGGTTGTACCCGGCGGTTCGGTTGCCGCAAACGCCGCAGCGTTCACTTTGAACCTGCTGCTCGGCGGTGGCATGAAAGTACTGCCAGAGTTTGGCAAGGCTATTGAATCCGCCATGACCCGCAGTGAAATGATGAAGCAGGACATCCTCAAAGGTGTTTCCGCTGATCTGCTGCTGGTTTTTGAGGCCAACCCGTTCTACGCTCTTCCCGAGCAGATCAAGGGTGGCTTTACAGTGGCTTTCGACTGTGTCAACACCGAGACCACTGCTGCCGCAGACTTGGTGCTGCCCACGCCGCATCCTTACGAGCGGGCTGATGACCTGGCAACTCCGTATGGCGTTGCTTCGGCTACCTACTCTCTCGGTGCTCCGGTTTCCAAGCCGACCCTCAATGTCATGAACGCCGCCGATTTCATACTCGGTCTGGCTGACTTGGGTTTCGAGACTTTCGAGGAAGTCCTTGAGGCCAAAGTCGCAGCCGTTGGCGCAGATACGGATGAGTTGATTGGCGGTGCTGCCTATGTTCTGGAAGAGTCCGCTGACGTCTCCGGCGTCATTCTGGCTGCCAGCACACTCGGCAGGGCCGCTGTTCCCGTCAAGGGTACCGGTGCTGTCGCCCTGGCTCCCTACACCATGCTCAACGTCGGAACCGCCAATCAGGCGACCACTCCGAACACCCCTTGCACTATCAGCAATAACCAACTCCTTGGTGACCATTTGGTTGTCATGATGGCTTCCGTCACTGCCAAGAAGCTTGGTGTTGATGATGGTTCCAAGGTGAAGCTCTCCGGTGGAACCGGTGAGTGTGAAGCCCTGGTTCAGGTCTTTGAAGGTGTTCTGCCGGGCGTCGTGGCTGCCCCCCTTGGATTGGGGCACACAGTCGGCGACGAGTTCTCGAAGGGCAAGGGCGATAACGTTTACAAGATCCTCACGGTGAGCTCCGAAGCTGCCACTGGCGCCTCTACCTGGGCCGGTTCCACTGTGAACGTCGCCAAAATCTAGGGGTAACCGACATGCAAACAATAGAATTCAAAATTAAGTGGGGCATGGTCATTGATATTGACAAATGCACCGGCTGCGGGGCCTGTATGGTCGGCTGCCAGGTGGAGAACAATATCGCTCCCATGACCAAAAAAGACCCTTATAACTATGTTCAGGCTTTGACTTGGGATCGCGACGATGCATCCAACAAGACAAAAACCCTGACCTGTTTGAGCGTTTACGAACTGACAAACGGGAAGGCCTTTCCCGATCATGAAACGGCATACCTGCCCAGACCCTGCATGCAATGTGGTCATCCCGCCTGCGTGCCTGTCTGCCCGGTTGTCGCCACTGAAAAAACCGAAGAGGGCGGCATCGTCTCTCAGATCTATCCCCGTTGTATCGGTTGTAGATACTGCATGGCTGCCTGTCCCTACCACGCTCGTTACTTCAACTGGTGGGACCCGATCTGGCCGGAAGGTATGGACAAGGGCCTCAGCCCTGCTACCTCCGTACGTCCCCGTGGTGTTGTCGAGAAGTGTAACTTCTGCCACAGCCGCTACCTGGATGCCAAAAATGAGGCACGCCAGAATGGTGACGATCCGATGAATCTGGCTGACGGCGCGTATACCACCGCCTGTGCCGATATCTGTCCCACCAAGGCCATCACCTTCGGCGATTTGAACAATCCAGAACACAAGGTGTATGAACTTGCCAGGAGTAAGAACTCTTACCGTCTGCTCGAGAAGCTCGGCTTGGCTCCCCAAGTCTACTACATGAGCAAACGCGAATGGGTTCGCAAGCTGGGCGACAACTACAACGCTGACGGCGGCGGCCATGGTGCCCCGTCTAACTCCCACGGTTAGGAGGCTGTACAATGGATAGCAAACTCTTCCCGGAAGGGACTCAGCGGTGTTCGTTTGGCCAGTTCCTTATCTGGATGGCTTTCCTTTTCGTCATCTTCGTTTGGGGCGTCTATGGCGCAACACTCGTTCTGTATAATGGAATCGGTACTACCGGACTTGATAACATCTTCGGTTTCGGTGCCTGGATTACCTTTGACCTTGCTGTGATCGCTCTCGGAGCCGGTGCATTCTTCACCGGTCTGCTGAAGTATATCCTCAAGATCAAACAGCTCGAAAAAATAATTAACCTGACGGTCATCGTCGGTTTCTGCTGCTATGCAGGTGCCATGCTGATCCTGGTCCTTGATGTTGGTCAGCCGACCCGTGCATGGTTCGGTTACTGGCATCCCAACGTCCACTCCATGCTGACAGAAGTTATCTTCTGCATCACCTGTTACCTCATTGTCCTGATCATCGAGTTCGTACCGCTGATCCTTGAGCAGAAACAGTTGAACAAGATTCCCTTCATTCACGCATTGGCTCACAACATGCACATCAACATGGCCCTGTTCGCAGGTATCGGCGCTTTCCTGTCGACCTTCCATCAGGGTTCTCTGGGTGGCATGTACGGTGTCCTGATTGGTCGTCCTTTCGCTTTCCGCGAAGGCTTCTTCATCTGGCCCTGGACGTTCTTCCTGTTCATCCTCTCCGCTGTCGGTTCCGGCCCGGTCTTCACCGTCCTGGTCGCCACCCTCATGGAGAAGATCACCGGCAAGAAGCTGGTTGACTTCAAAACCAAGTCCTTGATGGGCAAGATCGCAGGCTCCATGCTCTGCATCTACATGTTCTTCAAGATCCTTGACACATGGGCATGGGCCAATGGTTATCTGCCGTCTGTCGGTTTGACCTTTGACCAAATGTTCCATGGCTTCATCTACGGCAAATGGCTGATGTTCTCCGAGATCATCCTGTGCGGTCTTGTCCCGGCTATCATGCTGGTGACTCCGTCCATTCGCAATCGTCCGGGCCTGCTGTACACGGCAGCCATCCTCGATTGCATCGGTGTCTCCCTGAATCGCTATATCTTTACGGTTCAGACCATCGCCTTCCCTGTCCTGCCGTTCGAGAGCTGGCAGTTGTACTACCCGAACTGGGTCGAGTACGCCACGTCTCTCATGATCATTGCCTTTGGCTTCATCGTCATCAGTTTGTCTTACCGTTACCTGCCGGTCTTCCCGCTGGAAACAAAGCTGAACTACCAGTCCGGTGACTAGCCGATAACATCTGATCAATCCCAAGGCCCACTCGTGAGAGTGGGCCTTTAGACTGTTTACAAGCCCCATTTTTTTTAAAAATGGGGCTTTCTCATGCTTAGATTTCTTGTCACGCCGCCAAAAGTTGGCTTTCATTGTAACATTAAACATAGTCTTTTGCGGTTACCATCTCCCATATTGTCGGTGCACATCGGCTGACCTGCAGTCCAAAAAAATGTTCGGGAATTGACTCATGCGCTTTTCAGTGATTGAGTATCACCTGCATATGTTAAATTGTTCAATCGAACTGTATAGGAGTTAATTCGTGTCTGATTATACGATTCAAGAAATTGAGGGCGAACTGGTGCAACTCATCGAATCCGGGCTGCCCGATCACCCTGCAGCCGATGTGAACGCGGCCTTGCAGGTCGCTAACCTTTTGGAGGACAAAGGATACGCCTTTGCCATGAAAGACCTCTGTCCAAAAAGTATGTACGACTCCATGTGGCGAGCTGTATTTTCCAAGGACGGAGACGATTTTTCGTCCGAAAATTCCGAGTCGGCAGTCGCTGTCTGCGCCGCTGCCATCGCTGCACTCAAAGGTGTTTGAGTTCATGGAAGCCGTCTTCAAGTAGCGTAATTCTAAGGAGCTGCCATGCCCTGTGACGAACCCTCATTCGCGCAATACCAAACGATTCTGGAAAGCATTTCAGATGGCGTGTTTACTGTGGACCAACAGTGGCACATCACTTCGTTTAACCGGGCTGCCGAGGAGATAACGGGTATTCCTCGCCAAGAGGCACTGGGCAAAAGGTGCTCCGAGGTGTTTCGCTCCACCATGTGCAATGATCAATGCTGCCTGCGGGAAACCCAACGCACTGGTAAGCCACTGGTCGGGCGTATCGGATACATCATCGACGCCGATGGAAACCGCATCCCCATCAGTTTGTCCACTGCGGTCCTGCGCGATTCAAGTGGCGTTGTCATTGGCGGGGCCGAGACTTTTCGTGACCTGAGCGAAGTGGAAGCCTTGCGCAACGAATTGGAAGGGGGAGGGCGCATGGGTGATCTGGTCAGTCGCAGCCCTCTTATGCAACGCGTGTTCGCCTCCCTAAAACCGATAGCAGCCAGCTTTAGCACCGTGCTTCTTCTCGGAGAGACTGGTACGGGGAAGGAACTCATCGCCCGTACCATCCACGAACAGAGTCCGCGCAGAAAAGGCCCATTCATAGCTCTCAATTGCGGTGCCTTGCCCGAAACGTTGTTTGAGTCGGAACTCTTTGGCTACAAGGCCGGGGCTTTCACAGGTGCCAACAAGGACAAACCCGGCCGTTTTACCCTGGCTGCGGGTGGAGTTCTTTTTCTTGACGAAATAGGCACCATTAGTCCGGCCATGCAAGTCCGCCTGCTGCGGGTCCTGCAGGAACAGACGTTCGACCCGCTGGGTAGCGTTTTCTCTGAAAAATCAGATGTCCGCATCATTGTCGCCACCAACAGTAACCTGTTTGAACTGGTTCAGGCCGGGGATTTTCGAGAGGATCTGTACTACCGGATCAATGTGGCCCGCGTGGAACTGCCGCCTCTGCGTAAACGTAAAGAGGACATTCCCCTTCTGTGCATGAATTTCATTGATCATTTCAATGTGTTGCAAGGAAAACAAGTTGAAGGTCTCAATTTTGAGACTCTTTCCTTGCTGATGCTTCATTCATGGCCCGGTAATGTCCGGGAATTGCGCAATGTGATTGAGCGTGCCTTTATTGTTTGCGATACCGGATTGATAGAACCTGGTCACCTGCCCGAGGATTTTCTGGCCTTGGCGGCCCGGGCTTCTACCGCCCATCACGTGGGTCTGGGTAAATCCTTAAAAATGCTGGAATCACAGATGATTATCGATGCCCTACATCGCAATAATGGCAACCGTCTTGCTACTGCAAAGAAACTTGGTATCCATAAAAGCACCCTGTTTCGTAAAATTCGGGAGCTGGGTATTCACCCTCCCCATCGTGACGGCAGATCCCAGCTACAGAAATCTGGCACAGAGTCGCAATAACGAGATTGTATATCTTTACAGTGTTGCATGCTTGCGACCCTGTCGCTGTTCCCATATTTTGAAAAGTTTCCTAACCATTTTTATTAATTGATATAATTAAATCAACCTTGCGTGGCATGATTCGTGCTTTAATCGGACTGAGGAGCATGACATCCATGAACGCAGCATTCAGCCTATGGGAGGGGCGTATCGCCCCGGTTTTTGACGTAGCCCCTGAGACGGCCATTGTCTCAAGAAAGGACCGTGCAAAGCGGTCGGAACGGGTTTCTTTGCCCTGTTCCGATCCCGTACAATCCGTTGCCGCGTTTCAGAAGCACTGCGTATCAACTTTGATTTGCGGTGCAATTTCCCGACCATTGCAAGATTTTTTCACGGCCTGCGGCGTAACGGTGCATGCCTTTGTCACTGGTACTTTTGAAGAGGTTGTCAAGGCATGGCGAGACAGTACTCTCAATGACACCCGGTTTCTCATGCCCGGATGCGGTCGAGGCTTCGGCCAGGGCCGGGTGAGCGGCGGACGGCGTAACCGCAACGGCCGAACCGAATCTTTTGGTCGGAAAGGATTTGGCGGTATAAATTTCGGCAATGAACGAACGGCACCATTCGAAAATAGCGCAACGTTGCAGCGGACGATGTGTCGCTGCCCCCGTTGCGGACATGAGATCGTGCACGTGCCGGGCATGCCGTATTCCAAATGCAGATGTCCCAACTGCTACGCACCGATGGTGCGGGCGTAATATGTAAAAAAAAGGAGGCTCTTATGCCACAGAGAAACGGAACAGGCCCCATGGGAATGGGGGCGCGCTCAGGACGAGGACTTGGGATGTGTACCGGTGTCAATGCTCCTGCCCTTGGACAGGGAACGGGGCGTGGTTTTGGCGGCGGATTTGGTATGGGTGGCGGCATACGTCGGCGTGGTGGTTCCGGGTTTGGATCTAGGGGCAACGGCGGTGGATTCAGCGGTGGCGGTTATGCCCGCAGAGGGTGGGGATTCTCGCCTGATGCCAATGCCGCATACCCAGACACGCAAAATGTCCTCAAAGAACAGGCTGCGTACCTGGAATCAGAGTTGAAAGCTGTACAGCAACGCTTGACCGTTCTGAAAAAGGAATCAGAAAAATAGCTGATTTGGTA
>JAFLJW010000198.1 GCA_022712815.1 Pseudodesulfovibrio sp.
GGCAGACACACCGTGTCAGCTTCCATCAAAAACGGAGACCAGTGGGAAGTTCTGGCGGAACTCCCCCTCTTCGTCTTCATGAAGGCAAGTAGCTAAGCCGTCTACCAAAACACTCCGGAGATTTGCTCTGGAGTGTTTCCCTTCTTCTTTTTACCTACATCAAAGAATCGTTCGAGGTCTGCTTTTCACTGTATTATTGCGTGCAGTGCTAACGTTCCCTGTTCACTTTGCCTGTTGTACCATCCTTCAACAGAATAAAGAGTACCTTATTCTTTATACAACGCAAAATTAATAATGATATTTTAAGAATTTATCAAAGTAAAATAGTGCATTACGTAAAAAATACTTAAATTTTACTGGACATTGTTATCCTTGGGCCATATTGTTGCATCGCTTTTTCTATGTTTATAGATAAACACAACAAAAAAAAGCTCTCCAACCTTTAGTAAAATAAAAAATAGGTTTGGGGTCAAGGGGACGAATCATGAAACAAGCTGTGCTAATTCTTCCAAGGGAGGGAAGAAGGCTACCAACAAGCAACGAGCTTCGGACAGCAGGATTTGCGGTGTCGTCGGCTGTAGCCCCAAGCGAAAAGACCAACCCAGAGGATCTGGCAGCCTCTACAGGAGAAAAAGGTGAAAAACTGAAGACCGGGCGAAGTCTGTCTGCTGACAGGCCACAAACGACCTGTTGCAAGACGCAGGAAAACCGCAGGGCGCCACGTATCAGATACGCGGAAACTTGCGGTTTTCGCAGCACCAATGCAGAGGGTGCTGTTTCAACGGGTAGTTACATGATGTCTTCGTAGCCTTTTATGGCTTCGTCAACACTCATGTTTTCATGGACGACCCGGTTGAGAACTTCCACCAGTCGGGTCGGATCACGATGCTGAAAAACATTTCGGCCCACAGACAGCCCTGCGCCGCCTGCATCTATGGAAGTGCGGACCATCTCAAGGAAATCACGGGTGGAGTCCATCTTGGCGCCTCCGGCAATGACCACGGGAACACAGGTGGATTCAACGATACGGGCAAAGCTCTCACCATCACCCGAGTAGTTGACCTTGACCACGTCAGCACCCAGCTCTGCTCCGACACGAGCGCAATGGGCCACGATGTCCGGGTCGTACTCATCGGGTATTTTCGGCCCGCGGGCATAGATCATCGCCAGAAGAGGCATGCCCCATTCAGAGGCGGAAGCTGCAACACTTCCCAGATCGCTGAGCATCTGCCCCTCGGTCTCATCGCCCAGATTGACATGAACGCTGACCCCATCCGCACCGAGCCGAATGGCCTCTTCAACGGTTGTCACCAGCCGTTTGGCATTGGGAAACGGAGACAGGCACGTTCCGGCGGACAAATGGACTATGCAGCCAAAATCACGCCCTTGCATACGGTGACCGAGCTTGACCTGTCCCTTGTGGACCAGTCCCGCATTGGCACCACCGGCCACCATGTTGGTGACGGTGTCCCGCATTTTTTCAAGTCCGGCAATGGGACCGACAGTCACGCCATGATCCATGGGGACGATAATGGTCCGATGGGTGTTGCGGTTGAATATTCTTTCCAGACGAATGGCTTTTCCGATATGCATCCTGCACCTCTCTGGGGGGGAGTTATCTCAAATCAAAATATTTCAATCAAATGCTGGAGTTCACATAATACACTCGGCCAAAAGATGAAAGCTGAATCAAAAACCCGGGAAGCGGGATATCCTGATCGACTTTTCCGGCCCGTTGAACCTTTCAATCGCCAAACAGCTATCCAAAAATCAATTTTACCTATATCTGATTTAGAATAAATGTATCATTTCAAAGCGATTGACGAAGAATGACTTTCCTTTTATTGACGGCAGCACTGTATCTGTGAAATACTGTGGAAATCAATTAAAGTATCCTGTGAAAAAGTGGGAATCATGAGCAACAAGACAACATACGAGACCATCTTCGTAGCCAGGCAACCTGTATTCGACGCCCACAATGAGACTTGGGGCTACATGATGCTTTTTCGGGACAGCGAAAATGCTGACCGGGCCATTTTTTCCAACGACTCCGAGGCGACCATGAATCTCGTCGCCAACCTCCCCCTGTGTGGAGGACTTGGTGGAAGCCAAGCTCACCTCATGGTTCATTTCACACCGGAAGACGTCATCCGAGGTATTCCCCACGCCGTCCCTTGGAACAACACCGTCATTATTCTCGAAGAAATCACCGCCATGGAAGAAACTCTCCTGATCGCGCTGAAAGATCTCAAAAATGAAGGATATGAGCTCGCCATCAATAATTTCGAAGGCAAACCCGACTGTGAACAGCTTGCCGAACTGGCCGATGTCCTCATTGTAGATATGAACGGCAAGGATGAAGCGGATCTTGCCGTCATCGCAGCCAAAGGGAAAAAACTCGGTTCTGCCCGGATGATCGCAAAAAGAGTAGAAACATCCGACGATCTGGCCATGGCCAAGGGTGCTGGATTCACCCTGTTCCACGGTTTTTTCTTCAGACGTCCCCAGATCGAAACCGGACGAAAAATTTCTTCCTCAAAAGTTACTCGCCTCAAATTGTTTGAAATCATTGAGAAAGAGGAACCAGATTTTGATGCTCTGGCCCAAGCCGTCGAGGCTGATGTCTCCATCAGCTATCGCCTGCTCAATTTTCTCAATTCCGCCAATTTCAGTTTTGCCACCACGGTTACCTCCATCAGGCAGGCCATTGTCCTGGCCGGATGGAAACCCATCCGCAACTGGCTGAGGCTGATTATCCTCACGGACATGACCCCATCGGAAAAGACCCAGGAGCTTTCCTATCTCTCCGCACACCGAGCCAAGCTTTTTGAAACCGCAGCCCTTGGTGGTGGATACGAAGACGAATCCGACAAGCTGTTCATGCTCGGCCTGTTTTCTCTGCTTGATGCCATGCTCGATGCGGACATGGAGGATATCGTCAAACACCTGCCCGTGGACGACCAGATCAAGCTGGCCCTGTGTGGCTCCGCCTCCCGCTACTCACCGTGGCTCGACTTGGCCCAGGCCATTGAAAGCTCGGACTGGGATGAAGTCGGCACCAAGGCCAAAGTGCTCAATCTGCTGCCCGGCACCGTGGCTGTCAGCTACCAGCACGCCTTTACCTGGGCCGATGCGTTTTTCGCATCAGAACCC
>JAFLJW010000055.1 GCA_022712815.1 Pseudodesulfovibrio sp.
CGCCGACCACGTAAGGATACTCGGCACAAATCTCTTCCACGCGCTTGATTTTTTCTTCATCAATGACAAGGGGGACCACTCGCGTTCCGGCCACAGGGCGGGACTCCGTCACCTGCTGACCATTGTGCAGAGTCGCCAAAACGACCTCTTCAATGGAGTTGATGCGATTGAGGGCTTCAATATTTATATCGAGCAGGCCGGGATCAGCCACGAAATTGATACGCCCCTCACTGACCTCGGAAAGAGTGATGCCCGGACCGGCTGCCGCCTTGGCAATACGCTCGGCAGCATCGTCCTCGTGGACCTGATCGTCCTCCAGGTGCAGCACATAAATATGCTCCTTGCCGATTTGAAGTAAGGTGGGAATATCTTCCTGAGCGACAATATGACCTTTCTTAAAGGCTGGCCCCTTGTACTCCCCGGGAACTATTTTCGTCATGTCGTGGCACAAAACCATGCCCACGGCTTCTTGAACTGGAACTGTCTTCATTTGTTACGTGGCTCCATTTTGGCGTTCGGTCAGTTGATCGGGTATTATTCCCCTGTCTTGATTCGACTCAAATCTGATTTGTCGTGTTTCACGGGTCTCCTTCTCGTCAAAAATACATTTGAGCGGGTGACCTTTTACAACTTTACTCTTCCTGCAAATGGTGGCAGCCGATGCTCTGCTTGTTGCTCAGGGCAGACATGGAGACAATATTGGCTGCGTAACAGCCATGGAACAGGTCTATCAGGGGCTTTGAAAGAGGCGTTTTCTGATAGAATGACGTGAGTTCTTTCATGAGTACGCGCAGGTCATCGCAGGCTCGCATCAGCCGATGCTCGGTCCGATTTATTCCGGCATAATTCCACATTGTGGAACGGATAGTCATCCAATCCTGTGCGATGAGGGCCGGGTCTTCATTTTGGACCTGTCCGGGATGTTTCCAGTCCGGAATGGAGTTCTGTAACCGTTTGTTGACACGGGATTTTCTTGAAAGACGTTCCCCGATGAAATTGCCTGCGTCATGGCCCCAAAGCACACCCTCCAGCAATGACGTGCTGGCCAGCCGATTGGCACCGTGTACACCGGTGCAACTGCATTCGCCCACGGCAAAAAGTCTTTCCAGATTGGTTCGTCCGTTCAGGTCGCAAAATACGCCGCCACAATGGTAATGAGCCGCAGGAACCACCGGTATGGGGTCTTTTTCGATGTCGATCCCCAATCCCAGGCATTTTTTGTAGATGGTGGGGAAGCGTTTTGAGAGATCGTGATTGACAGGCCGACAGTCGAGAAAAACGCAATCTTCATCACTTCTGTGCAACGAATCCACGATGGCCCGGGAAACAACATCCCTCGGTGCCAGCTCCAGGCGACGATCATACCGGGTCATGAATCGCTCTCCCCGGCTGTTGACCAGATGGGCTCCTTCGCCGCGCAGGGCTTCGGTGATCAGAAAAAGACGTTTGGATCGATGGTAAAGAGCTGTCGGGTGAAACTGCATGAACTCGGCGTTCATGATCCTGACCCCGGCTCGATGTGCCATGGCCATGGATGCCCCCACCGAGCACTTGGCGTTAGTCGAATGCAGGAAAATACGACCCAATCCGCCGGTCGCCAGCACGGTATGCTCCGCGAGGATTGTCTCTACGCTATTGCTGGACTCGTTAAACACATATGCACCAAGGCATTGGTTTGTTCGATTGTAACGAAAAGAAAGCTTGGTCGTGTGGTGAAGGCTGGTGATCAAATCAACGGCGGTACGGCCGGTAAGCACTCGAATATTGGCTTCTTCCCTGATGGCTTTCTTCAGGGTATCCATAATGGTTTTCCCTGTATAATCACCGCAATAAAGGACTCGATTCACCGAATGTCCACCCTCACGGGTCATGTCTGCATTTCCATTTTCCTTGCGCGCAAAAGGAATTTGCAGTTTGTCTATGAACAACTCCTGCACCACCGCCGGACCTTGCTGGACAAGATGCCTGACCGCCTGCGCATGGTTATGATTGCAACCGACCTTCACAATGTCCCGGGAGAGCAGTGATGGAGTATCGTCCTCACCTCGTGAAACAATGCCCCCTTGGGCGTATGCCGTGTTTCCATCGTCCACGTCACTTCCCGCACTGAGGAGAGTTACTTCGTATCCCTTGGCAGCGATATTCAAGGCACAGGTCGCTCCGGCCACTCCCGAACCTATGACCAAGGCTTGTGTAACTATACGGGAAGGAAACATTGTCATGCCCTTTTATTCGGAAACGTTCGGGTAAATGATACCGCACACGGAATTGCGAACCCGCATGGAGCGAGCCGTGACCTGGACGTGATTTCCTTCCATTTTCCAGTCTTCGAGCAAGCCAGCTTGAGAAAGAACTTTCAAGGTGTTGCAGAGCCTGGATGAGAATCCGCGCAACGATCTGGCTGGCGCGCCGCAAAGGGTGTGCAAACAATTCACCTCTGCGCCGAATCCGCCCTTGAAAACCATGGTTGTTCCATGGAGCCATTTGGCCAGACCGTTGCGGCCAAGTGAAAATCGCTCCTGAATTTCCATGGAGACCTTGTCTCCCTGGCGCAGTGAGTCCACCACGTCACTGTTGACTTCCACGATGCATTGCTGACGTTTTTCGTCGAGCAGAACCCGGTTAATGAGCCTGGTCATGTACCGATACCCCTTTCCCACGATTTCGATGGCTCCGGTGTGCAGGCGATGGAGGCTGGCAAAGACGCGTTCCTGATTGAGCTTGCTGTTGCGCAAATGGAGAGAGCGTAACAATTGAGCTGGCTCCAGTTGAATCTGCTTGGTCCCGCCCTGCACCGAATTGGTATTCTCCGCGCAATAGATCAGGACATCGAGATCCCATTGATCAAATGTTTCACCCGTGAAAAAAAGATGCTTGCCCTGGGCCAGAGTGACCAACGGTTTGTCCTTCACGAAATTCGATGCCGACATATAGCCGGGATTGAAAAGATCGGAGACTAGATACACCCCCAACCGCTGAAGCCGGAACTTGTCCTGGCGGGGTGCAAACTCCAAGAAGTCGCCGTATTCGGAACCATAGAGGCCCTGTGGTATGGCGAGGTTGATGGGATCTGTCGCATGTCCGAGTTGAAACATGATGCACCCTTTTCGTTGCGCTGACCGGTTTGGCCCGGATCAGCAATTAGCGGCCCTGAATTTGAGCAACACGGTCTTTGACATTGTTGGCAGATAATCGTGCATACTCCTGGCCTGGAACATGGACTCTTCACTCATTCCAATCTGTTTCATCTATAAAAATCACCCGTCCGCCTGCTCATCAGGACCAGATGAGGAAGAGTCCCCTTGTGGCCCCGCATCAAAAAACATCTTCCATTTTCCCTGATGAGAAGGGGGGCCGCCCTAAGACGGATGGCCCCCTCCCAGGACGGGGTGTTCTCACTGTTAATAAGCGTGGACTCTGTCCAACTCTTCATTTGAAACATCAAAAACCGCATTGTGCGGAGGCAACGGTTCGCGGGAGAAATACTTGGGCAGCCGGTCATGCGCCTTGGTGAAACCGGCTTTTTCATTGAATTTGCGTTCCATGCGCAGGACATTCTTTCCCAATTCAACAACATCACCACCGGTCATGCTGAGGTCGTACATGGCGTTGATTATTTCAACCATGGCGTCAAAGGTCTCCTGCTCGTCCAGAATGGCAAAAGCCACAAAAAGACAAAAACCGGTGGAATCAAGGATTGCTGCCACTATTTGCAAATTGCGGGATTCTTCCACCTGCCCGTCAAGGGACAGAGACTCGACATCACCACTTATTTCAAAAAAGCTGGGTGCAACGGCATAACTGCCGGTATGGTCTGCTCCCTGGGGAGAAGTCGCGTAGGTGATACCGGCACTCCTGACCACACGGGGATCATAACCGGACATGGCCTGACCTTTGACTACCGGCGCACGCTCAAGGCCGAAACATCGGGCGGTAGCAGCCGTGCCACTGCCCAGAATCCGGCCCATGGGAGTCGCTTTGCCAGCCTCTTCCACCAGACGAATGGCCGCTGCCGCATCACCAAATTCGATGATGCCAGCGTCCATGACCACTCCTATGGATGTACCCATTTCAATGGAGTCAAAGCCATAGTTGTCGTTCAGGAAATCAAGTCTGGCGATGGAGTCCAGGTCGCTGATGCCGCAGTTGCCGCCGTGCGCCCAGATGGTCTCGTACTCAGGCTGTTTGGTCAGATAGTTGCCATCTTTATCGTAATAGGTGCCGGAGCACTTGATGTCACAACCTTGATGGCAACCAAGGGATGATGAACCGATACCGCCACGATCATTTTCCAATTGGATCAGGGCCGCACCGTCGATATCGGAACAGCCGTCAAACTGGCCCTGCCTGAAGTTGAATGCGGGATAGCCGCCAGCTTCGTTGAGCACGTTGGTCAGCATGTTGGTGCCGTAAAGGGGCAACCTCTGGCCGGTAATTTCATGATGCTGGAGGCCTTTAACAAAGTTCTCGTTGGCAGTCTTGAATTTCTCAGGATCAGCAGGTCTGCGCAGTGTGGTCCCGGTCGGGTCTATCACGATACACTTGATACCCTTGGAACCCATGACGGCACCGACGCCACCGCGTTTTGCATGGCGAGTGGGACGGAATTCCTGATCAGTGACCGCAATGGTGGAATTTGCCATTTTCCTCTCACCGGCAGGACCAATCGAGATAACACAGACCCCGTTACCGTGAATGTCTTTCATCTTGTCGCAGAGGTCATAATTGGGGAGCAGTTTGAGATTGTTGTCCACTTCAATCTTCACGCCGTCTTTGGAGATGGTCACTTTGTAAAGGTCAGAACCAGTGCGTTCGCCTTCCAGGACGATGGCCGCGATATTCAGTTGCCCCAGATATTGAGCGGCCTGACCTCCGGCATTGGCTTCCTTGATGCCACCGGTCAGAGGGCTTTTGCAGCCAACGGACAAACGCCCCGAAGTACTGGCTGCGGAACCGGACATGAGACCGGGGGCGATAACCAGTTTGTTCTCAGGACCAAGAGGATGACAATCGGCAGGGACTTCGTCATACACAATAGCCGAGGTAAGGGCTCGACCACCAAAACCAACGTATTTACCGATGGCTTCCCAAGTCACCTTGGGTCCACCTTCGGCTCCAACATCAATTCGGATAAGTTTTTCCATGCCATACCCCTCTCTTTTGCCCCGACACCAAACGTCATGCACCCTTCAAATAGATTCTCAGAAACCCCGGTATGTAATTACTCCCCCCTCACGCGTTCCGAGATTGTGGATTGAATAACGCGATTATGGATTGAGCATCTCCCGTAAGCGGCGCAAATGCAGCCGCTCCTCTTCGATGCATTGCCGCACCGCTGATTTTTCCGAATCAGGTACAAGGCTTTCCATTTCGATGAAAAAGAGCAGTGTATCCTTTTCAAAACTCATGGCCATTCGTATGGCGCTCTCTTCATCCCCGGCATCTCCCATGTTTTTTTCAGCCAGACCGCTGTTAAAAAGCGCATGGGATTCGATGAGGGCCTGAAGATAGGAGCCATATTCCTCTTGGGAAGACCAGGCAGGCAATTCTATTTTGCCAAGACGCTCCATGAGGCTGAAGAATATGGCCTCGTGTTTGCCTTCCTCCTCAGCCAGGAACAGGAACAATTCCCGGCATCGCTCTGTCGTGGCCATTTCAGCCACACGGAGATAAAACGCCCGACCTTTCCTTTCGATCTCCACAGCAATCTTGGCAATTTCGTTTGCATGAAAAAAAGTGGCCATTTTGTCTCCTGTTGTTTCTTCCCGACAAGATTATCTTTCAAACGCCTGGAAATACGAGTTGCACGTTTTGACATGCTTCCGGCGGTTCCGATGGCAGACACGTACCAATTACAACTCGTTGGGTAATTCCTTGAGCTGCTCATACGTGAAGACCGGACCATCAACGCACACATACTTATTGCCGATGTTACAGCGTCCGCAGATGCCCACACCACACTTCATGCGTTTCTCCAGCGTGGTCAGAATCTGGTCATCCTTGAAGCCGAGCTTCTGCAAGGCCTGCAAGGTGAACTTGATCATTATGGGCGGACCGCATGTTATGGCTGCCGCATTCTCTGGCGACGGATTCATCTCCAGCAGCACGTTTGGAATCAGGCCAACGGAATGTTCCCATCCCTCGAATTCAGCGTCGATAGTGAGAACGGTTTCCAGATCTTCCCGTTCCAGCCATTCCGGCAACTCGTACTTGAAGGCCATGTCAAGCGGGGAACGAGCACCATAAAGTAATGATATCTTGCCGTAATCCTTTCGATTGTCGAGCATGTAGAGCATCAAGGTACGCAAGGGGGCCATACCGATACCGCCACCAATAAAAACGATGTCCTTGCCTTTAAGGTCTTCGCAGGGAAACCAATTGCCAAGTGGCGCACGCACACCCACCTGATCTCCTGCGGACAAGGTATGGAGCTTTGCCGTCACTTCACCGGAAACCATTACGCTGAATTGGAGATAGTCCATGCGTGTGGGCGGCGAGTTGATGACAAACGTGGCCTCACCCGTACCGAATACGGAGAGCTGACCGACCTGCCCCGGATGAAAAGAGAAGTTCTTCATCTCCTCTTCATTTTCAAGGACGACCCGAAATGTCTTGATATTC